>JBILCD010000124.1:0-7198 GCA_044353285.1 Crocinitomicaceae bacterium
CATTAGACCTGGACTTGGATATTTTTTCGCCCAACTGTTCTTGAGTTAAGGAGCATTCTTCAATTAATCGTTGATAAGAGAGTCCTATTTCAATGGCGTTTAGATCTTCCCGTTGGATATTTTCTACGAGAGCCATTTCTAGCATTGCTTGGTCGTTAGCGATGCGTATATAGGCTGGAACTTCGATTAATCCTGCTAATTGAGCAGCTCTAAAGCGTCTTTCACCCGAGATGAGTTGATATTTATCACGGCCTAATTTCCGCACGGTGAGTGGCTGAATAATCCCATGTGTTGCAATAGAAATAGCTAACTCCTCTAAGGCTTCTTTTTGGAAGTGTTCACGCGGATTAAACGGATTTGTTTCAATAGAATGGATGGGGAGTAATGATATTGATCCAAGCGTAGCGCCCGTTAAGGAGGTGATGTCAGTATCAACATTTGTTAAAAGCGCCCCTAAACCTCTACCAAGTGCGGGTTGTTTTTTTGAGTTATTGCTCATTATCAAGTTCAATTATTTTTTCTTCGTTACCGATTTTCGTCAGATTATTCTTCTGTAATAGTTCACGAGCAAAATTAAGGTAATTTATAGTTCCCCTTGATGCAGCGTCATGCATTATTACAGTTGCGCCATGGCTAGAAGCTTCGGTTAAGGTGGTATTTCTATGGATAATGGTATCGAATACGAGTTCTTGAAAGTGTGTTTTTACTTCATCAACGACTTGATTTGCTAATCTCAAGCGAGTATCGTACATGGTCAAGACCATTCCTTCAATTTCAAGATTAGGTTTTAACCTCGCCTGCACAATTTTGATGGTATTTAATAACTTACTCAGTCCTTCAAGGGCAAAATATTCACATTGTACAGGAATCATAACAGAATCCGCAGCGACTAACGCATTGATTGTTATCAGGCCAAGGGAAGGAGAACAATCGATTAAAATAAAATCATAATCATCTTTTATTTTCGCGATTGCTTTTTCAAGAAGGTATTCTCTATTAGGTAAATTAATCATTTCTAATTCTGCACCAACAAGATCAATGTGTGATGGCAGTATATCTAAGTTTGGATTTTGTGTTTTTAAAATGGCATCCTTAGGATGTAATTCGTTTACTAAACAGTCATAAATATTACGCACTGACTTAGGGTCAAAGCCTGTACCAGATGTAGAATTAGCTTGAGGATCTGCATCAATAATTAATGTTTTATATTCCAATACACCTAAGCATCCGCCTAAGTTAATTGCTGTAGTAGTTTTACCAACCCCGCCTTTCTGGTTTGCAATTGCGATTACCTTCCCCATGCTAAAAATTTATTCTATAAAATTAATTTAAGTTTATCAGATTATTTAACTTACACCAATGATTTTATTAACTGAATTTCGTTAAATTTGTTTATAATTGTTTTAAATGTGCATTCTTATCTCATTTAAATTGAAATGAGCATAGCACAAAGTTGTTTTTTCTACTATGGAAAGTAAAATTCATTTACGAATAGGGCGCTCGGAGGAAAATGATTTGGTAATCGACAATGTTGATATTGAATTGTTTCATCTTGAATTATTCTGTGATGCTAATAACAATGTTTTTATTACAGACTTAAATTCAAAAACTGGCACTTTCGTAAATGGTGTAAGAATGTATGGTTATACGATTTTGGGATTAGGCGACATTGTAGTCTTAGGTGCGAACTATGAGCTTAAATGGACAAAGTATCAACTCGATCTAAAAAATGAATCAAAACCAACCAAACCGCCAGTGGCAGTATCAAATCCATTGCGAACAAGTGAAAAAAAACCTCCCATTCAACCTAACACTAAAAATGAAATGAATACCGAGAAAAAACCATCGTCGTCACCATCATCTAAATCTGTTAAGGCTAAGCCAAATTATTTCTCATCAATTAATATTCAAATTGTTGTTATCTACGCCTTACTAAGCGTTGGAATTTATATGGTTTACCTCTATATTTGATCAGATAGAGTGAGGATTATCGATCTTTATTGATTCTAAATTTAGTTAAGCATAATATTTTATTCAATTCGTTTAATTTTTTAAGATTTATTTTGTAATATTGCACCCCCGTTGGCGATAAACGGTTTAAAAATAATTGTCATGAACTTTATTAGTGAAATTCAAAAAGAATTAGTTGCAGCAAATGATTTACCATTGTTTGGCGCTGGAGATACCATAATTGTATCATATAAAATTAAAGAAGGTTTAAAAGAGCGAATCCAGCAATTTCAGGGCGTTGTTTTACAACGACGAGGTAGCGGTCTTACCGAAACCTTTACTGTTCGTAAAATGTCCGGAAATATTGGAGTAGAACGAATTTTTCCAATTTCATCACCATTTTTAGATACCATCTCTATCGTTAAGCGAGGTGCAGTTAGACGCGCTAGGATATTTTATTTCAGAGAGCGTACCGGTAAATCTGCAAGGATTAGGGAAAAGAAAAATTTCGCTAAGTAATTATTCTTTCAAAAGCTGGAATTCAGTTCTTCGGTTTATCTTTCGATTTTCTTCACTGTCATTTAACTCTTTCGGTTTTTGTTCTCCAAATCCTTTTGAACTAAGCCTGTTTCCATCTATGCCTTTTTCGATCAAGTAGTTTTTTACTGCTTCTGCTCTATTGGATGATAAAAGTAAATTTGTACCGTCGTCTCCTTTATCGTCTGTATGTCCATGAATGGCAATTTTAATTGACATATTATCCTTTAGATAATCGCAAAATCCAGCCAATATTATTTTTGATCGATTCGGAATTTCATATGAATTAGGGGCAAAAAGAATGTCGTTTATGCTATAATTTTTTCCTTCTTTAAGTTCTTCTAAAATAAAATTGGTTTTTGGAATCGCTTCTTTTTTAACGTTTATGGTATTGGAGTCAATTACGACGGCATTAAAAGCATAGCCATCTTTTTTTACAGTAAGCGTTAGGTCACCTGGTGTATTTATTTTTACAACTGCCGCATATTTTCCATCATCACCGTTTACTTTGAAGGTTGATTTTTCTCCAGTTTCATGGTTTGTAATAACCACTTCGGCATTAGAAATCGCTTTGTTATTCTCGTCTTTTAATTCACCCTTTAGAATAACAACTTCTTTGGGGCGTGCCTCTGGGTATAACTCGAAAGAAAAGATGTTCCAATTTCCGTCTTGCATACTCGAATAATAGGCTAATTTTCCATTTGTTGATACAAAAAGTCCCAATTCGTCATACGTTGTATTAATAGGTACGCCAATGTTTTTGGGTGCTGTCCATGCTCCATTTTCTTTTCTAATATAGAAAATATCTAAGCCACCAGCTCCTTTTCTGTTTTCTGTAGTGGTTGATACAAAATACAAAGTTTCACCATCTTGGTGAAAAAAGGGGCTTTTATCTTTCCCTGCTGTGTTAACTACATCAAAGGGTTTTCCTACACCCCAAGAGCCATCCATTTGTCGCTCACAATAATAAATATCATTATCGCGAGAACCTTTTCTTAGGGTTGTATAAAAAAGTAATTTACCATCTGCTGAAAGCGCAGGTTGTGCTTCCCAGCCATCTATGGTATTTATTCCTGCTCCCATATTAACTAATGGCGACCATGAAAAGTCGTTTCCACCTTTACCACTTCGTTTAAAGGTGGTTGTATACAAATCGCAATTAAGGTAATTTTGCTTATACACAACCTCGTTTTTACAGGCACAAATAATCATTTCCTTATTATCAACGGATAAGCTTGCGGTACCATAATTAGCAAAAGTACCGTCATTAAAGGGTTTGGGTAGTGGCTCACCACTTGAGAAATTACTTGATACATTATTCCTACTTGCCACCGTAAACTCTTCTCTAATATTTATGGCAATATCACCAAGATTTGTTCGGTCCACTTTTCGAGTAAAAAACAGCAAGTCATTGTCTGGCGAAATCATTGGGAAGTATTCATCGGAAGCAGTGCTAACATTAGTCACTAGTTTTGGTTCGAAAGGTACAGGATTATCTAATAAGGCTTTTTCAGCCATATAATCGGACAAAAATTTCTGAACTTGTTCTCTTTTTGTGCTGTTGTCATTGGGTAATCGGGTAAAATCATCTTGCGGAAAATCGATAAATTCGTTCAGTTTGATGGCTGCATTTTTTTTATCTCCATTGGATAATAAAATTGAACCTAGGTAATAGGGGCAATCGGCATTAAAGTTCTTACATTTTTTTTGAGTTAATTGGAATAGAATATAGGCCAGCTTTAGATTTTGTTCTCCTTTTGCCTCTGTTTCTTGCTTGTCAAAGCATACCATAGCAAATGAGTACGTTCTTTGGGCATATATAAAATGCAATTCTGCATTTTCCGGATAGCTATTAATGGCTTCTTTTAAAAGAATACTTACTTTATTATAATCACTTTCTTTTTTGATGACCTCAATTGCTTTGAGTTGTTTTTTATCGGTGGTGATGCATGGGTCAACTTGTGCAGTTATGTTGGAAATGGTCAAAAATAAACCAAGGAATAGCGGTAGAAATTTAATCATATGAACGAACAAATTAAAAAATTTGATTTGTTTAAGTAAAATTAATGCTAAAAGTTACACTAATTGCCCCCTGTATCTGATTAATCTATTTATTTTATCGTGCAATGTCAATTTTTAACTTTTTACCTTTCACTTTTTCAATTCGAATTTTGGCTAAGAGTTGGTTTTCTGAATTAGTCTTAACAGCAACATAGCTACAAAAATCTTGAACATTTATTAAGCCAATATCTTCTTTCGCTAAGCCTCCTTTCTGACTCAAAAAACCGACAAGATCAATTTTATTGATTTTATCTTTTTTTCCTCCGCTAAAATATATAGTTATCCATGGGCTTTGAAGAGGCGATATTATTTCAGTTGGTATTTTAAATTCTTCGGTTGAAAAACTAAGATATTCAGGTTTATTTTCTTCTTTATTAACGAGTAAATACGAAGAGCCATTGGCAGTCATTCTAGCCGTCCTTCCATTCCGATGAATAAAGGCTTCTTCGTTTTGGGGAAATTGGAAATGCACAACATGTTGAATTGCTGGTATATCTAGGCCTCTCGAACCTAAATCTGTACAAATGAGCGTGTGAAAGGTCCCATTTCTAAACTTTAACAGGGCTTTTTCTCGATCATCTTGTTCCAATCCACCATGATAGATGATGGAATCATATTGTTTCGTTTTTAAATAGTGACAAACCGTTTCGGTTGCTTCCCGGAAATTACAAAATACAATTGTTAAAGCTCCTTTAAAGGAGCACAGTAATTGGAACAAGCTATTCAGTTTAGTATACGTTTTAACTTGCACATGATAAAAAGTGATAGCTGGAGCTACTGAGCTATCGAGATAGTTTACCAGCGCAGGGTTTCGAAAAGCAAAGTAGGGAGGAAATTCTTTGTGTTCTGTCGCTGAAACGAGTGTAGTATATTTTAAGCCCTCTAACTTATGGTAGATAAATTTTAGCTGTTCTTCAAATCCAAATTCCAAACTTTTATCGTATTCGTCAACGACTAATTGGGAAACTCGTGATAAATTGATTGTGTTTTTGGAAATATGGTCACAAATTCTTCCTGGGGTTCCTATCAGTAAGCTTGGCGCTTCAATTAAGCTTTTCTTTTCAACCTGAATTGAATGTCCTCCGTAGCATGTTAATACTTTATGGTTTGTCTTCATGGAGCGGAAAACACTTTCAATTTGAATTGCTAATTCTCTAGATGGAACGATGATAAGTGCCTGAACATTTTTGACATTAACATCAAGTCTCAAGAAAAGGGGCAATAAAAAAGCGAATGTTTTTCCAGAACCTGTCTGTGATAATATCATTACATTATCATTCTCCTTACTTTTCTGAAGTGTTTCTTCTTGCAGGGGATTTAATGACGTGAAACCAATCGATGAAAGTATTGTGGAAACGCCTGGGTTATCTTTGATCATATTGCAAAGGTACAGTTCCTTTGGTCATATTGTTAAAAATAACCCAAAGTACCTAAACTACTGCGTATTTATTGTTAGTATTCGTAAGAACCCTTAAGGTTAATTTTTAGTTCTATTAAAAGAAATAGAGCCAATAGTGGGCTATTGGCTCTATAAAATTATGGGTGTTGGGGCAACGGTACTGATTTTATTTACCTTTGCAATCCTTATATGTATCTTTATAAAGCTCATTCAATTCCCTTTCTTCAGCACTCTTTATTCCCGCATCTTTTATTTCTTTCTTTAAATCTTTTTCCATATCTTTTGCCTCAACTTCGCAGTCATTTTCTTCCTTTCCTTTGAGTTTTTCGCACTCGCATTCCTTTTCTGCTAGTTTTTTTACCTGCGACTCTAATCCTCCTCCACAAGAGGATACTGTGATGCCCATCATTGCGATTAGTAAATATTTCATTTTCATAAAGCTTTAATTTTAAGGTTAGGCATTAAAGATAGTAGTTATTTTGAAATAACACAAATCAATAGCATCTTCCATAATTGGAATGCCGCATTTTCAAAACTGCATTACGAATAGGCTAACTTCGCTTACAGATTTTGTAGAAAAATAAAGGTGCTTAATTAGATTGAAATAGCGGTAATCTGTAAGCTTTCGATTTTCATTTTTCAAAACTATTTCTTCTCCAAATTTGATGTAAATATTCTTTTTTAAGTCAATGTAAAGCAAATTCTTTTTTGTCCTTTAAACCCCATATCCTATTTTCGAAAGGGTTTCGGTAGTTTATCTTCTTTTGGATTGAAGGAAGGGCGGAGTTGAAGATCGCACGATTGAATTTACAAAATTAAGAAAGGCAAACAGAACCTTGAAACGCATGATTTGATTTAATGAAAACAATCTGTTTACCAAAAGGGATGATTAGTTAGAAACGCTTTGGATCATTTAACATTCAATTTATTCTGAACATGCAACGAAAACTTCTTCATTTCCTCAAGTGTTCTTCGGTTTGTCCAGCTCGGATATGAACTGGAAATTCTTCTCGTTAATAAAATTACATCAGATGGGAATTTCCAATAATTAGGCATTGATTTATACGCAATTTCATCCAAATCGGTGATATATCCATTTGTTACCAACCATTTTTTAAGTTCTTTAGCTTCGGTAGGTTGTTCGTTTTCACTGTAGAAAGCCATAGGATCTTTTGATATAGAATTAATCATAGAATTCAACTTTGAATCATCTAATTTTAATAAATCATCAATCAATGATTGGTATTTCTT
>JBILCD010000022.1:0-19387 GCA_044353285.1 Crocinitomicaceae bacterium
CGCGATCGGTGGAGGTGCGAGATTAAATAAGACCTGAAAATCATCAAAATAGTAGCCATCCGCTGTCGTGCCTCCATCTGATTTAAGTTGAAACCTGAGTTTGATGATTTGACCTAAGTAATCACTCAAATTAATTTCTTCTATTACCCAAGAAGACCTAACCCCCTCGTATACGGGCTGGTTGTTCGGCTGAACACTCCCATTGGCACTTGTTCCAAGAACCGTATAATTACCACATTGTCCAATCCAAGTGGTGCCACCATCTGTGGAAACTTGAAATTGTACAAAATCATAATCTGCCTCTAAATTCCATTTAGCGTAAAACTTAACCATGGCATCGCTTGCGTTAGTAAGATCAACGGTTGGAACATATGTGTAGGTTTTGTTAGTATTGTTCGAATAATTTCCTGTTGGAGTATCCGTGAAAGATTTGGTTGCGGAGACATAGGTGGTGGTAGTGGTAGACCAATTACCTGTCCAATTGGCGACAGAGGTGGCATCTTCGGTAACTTGAACCGTTAATGAACCATAGGTTTTAGTTATGGTGTCCCTTTTGATCCATAGACCGTAATCCGTTTTTAAAACATATTTAATTTGATCTCCAAATTGGATGTTTGGGTTTAAAGCATACGATATATTGCCGTTAACCAATTGCTGCTGCAATAAGTTATACACGACAGGAGCCCCAATGTTCGTGATATTAAGAATGGGTTCTATCGAAACACTAACTGAACCAGCTTCTCGACCAAGTCTTTTGGCGGAATGGGTGAAATTACCTGTGAGCGATGGAATCATGGCAGGATCGGTTTCCTGAACCACGAGATATTGCTTGGCTATGTGAGCTAGAATTAAGTTTGGAAAAAGCATGCCTTTACAGGTGCTTAAAATTTCTGATTGAGGCTGCCAAAAGGCTGTCCCTACTTCGGGTGTATGCGCAAATACCGTGTCTTTTTGATTCACACCAATATCTGATTTGTACATGTAGTCGTCGGAATCTCCGGAGGCGGGATACAGGCCGCTGCTCTTAATCGCCGAGTATCCATTATACTGAACTTGATGATTGGATTCGTCTTGAAACCAATTGTGGTGGGGAGCAAATTCTGCCGAGGTTGTCCCAATTGGAAACAGAATGTATGGCCCATATGTATGTGCGTTGAACGAAGTTATAAAATCGTTATTTTGAACCAACCACCGAATCGCTTGTGTTTCTGGCTCTGAGAAGGCTGAAGGACCACAATAAGTATCATTACTTGGATTGGTAGACGTACCAGTTGTATTCCAACCGTACGAATAATTGCGATTTAGGTCGACGCCATAAACCCCTCCTCCGTTATTCCTTCTATTTTTTCGCCACATTCCTCCACCATTTGGGTTTGTGGTCTGGTTATACACGTATCCGTCTGCATTGATGCACGGTACAAAATACATTTGGAAATTATTCACCAAATAACTTACCTCCTCGTTTGTACCATAATTTTCTAAAATGAACCACATATAAAAAATGGTTTCCATCAAACTCATAGGCTCTCGGGCGTGGTGAATGGCGGTATATAATACCTTCGCTTCAGCCTCGTCTACATTGGGATTATCAGAAATTCGAACGTGATAAATGGGCCTATTTTCATGGGTTAAAAAATTGGAAATTTGACTTTTCTGGGTGATTAAATTCGGGTATGTCGCAAACATTTCATCTAACTCAGCCAACATTTCGTTGTAGTTTAAATAGCCGCCCATGGATCCCAAATTAAAATGAGTTGGTGTGGCAGGATTAGTATAAAATCCTCCACTTGCACCTATTCCACCAGAGCAATTGGCATTTCGCAATGTTTGATCACTTGCCGGCTCCATTAAAATTTGCTCATAATAAGACACAACATCTGCGATAAGAATCTCGATATTTACATTTAAGGCCTGCATCGTTGCCACTTCTGAAGCTGAAAAATCAGAAATGAAAAATTGACCCTCTTTGTGGATTCCATGGTCTATGGTTACCCCATGCTGAGAAAGCATAGCGAGGCCAGCATCATCGGTGATAATTTTCACCCTGCTATAATTTTGAGCAAAGGAATAAGCACAAACAAACGAAAAGAAAAAGAAGAGCAATCGACGATTCATAATTATTAATTTTGGATTGGCAAATTAACAAATAAAAATACAAACTTGAGCCAATTATTGAGTTAATAATCTCTTGCTAAAAACGAATAAAATAATCAAGACAGATTTATGCCCACCTAGCAACTTTATGGATAAAAAAGAGTTATAATATTGCTGCATTTAACTTATCGCTGTAAATTAGCCTTTCAAGTGAGAAATTTTACTATTTTATTATTTATATTTTTTGAACTAACAGCATTCGCTCAGAAAATCAGCATGACCCCTAATCAAGGTCAATGGGATGAGCGAATTGATTTCAGCGTACCCATTCAATCTGGGAAACTGTACATAGAGAATGACGGCTTAACCTTTTGGCTATACGAACATGCAGACCCACACGAAGGTAAAATCAACCCAAGTCAAACGGCCTATCAGGGAATTTTTCAAAAATTTGTCAACTGCCATACCACTCAGCCAAAAACGCTAGGGAAGGCATCCGAACATTACTCCAATTTTCTAATCGGTTCAGATAGCAGTAAATGGAAACACCACGTTTACGATTATCAAGAAGTCGTTTACGAAGAATTGTACACCGGAATTGACTTATTTTATTCAAGCACAAAAGATCAACTTTCATACTATTTTAAAGTGCATCCAAACGGACAAGCAGCCCAAATTAAACTAAAAATTGAGGGTGCTAACGCTGTTTATATTGACCCAAATGGGAATTTAGTGATGGACCACCGTTTTGGTCAAATCACCCAATCCAAATTAATAGCTTGGGCTTTTGTAGATGGAAAAAGAGAAGATGTAGCCATTCGCTTTGAAAAATCAGAGGGCATAGTTGGGCTTCACTTTCCTGATAAACTTCCAAAATTCGACTCCTTGTTTATCGATCCCAACTTAACCTTTTCGACATTTACAGGTTCATCAGCCGACAATTGGGGTTTCACCGCCACACCAGATGTAGCCGGTAACTTATATGGAGCAGGAATCGTTTTTGGCTATGGCTACCCCACCACTGCTGGGGCCTACGACCTCACCTACAACAATGGAGAGGGTATTCCTTTTGATGTTGGTATTACCAAGTTCAATGCTGCTGGCTCTAATTTACTCTATTCAACCTACCTCGGCGGAGCTGGAAACGAAACCCCGCATAGTATTATTTGTGGTTCGAATGGAGAATTGTATGTTTATGGTGTAACCTCTTCCCCTAACTTTCCTGTTTCTCCAGGTGCCTATGATGCCACTTTCAACGGCGGACCGGCTGAAATGGAAAACTCTCTCAGTTTTTCAGGAAGTGATATTTACATATCGAAAATCAGTACTAATGGCGCGACTTTATTGGCCTCTACTTATTTGGGAGGGAGTGGTACAGATGGACTAAACATCAACACCCTGCATTACAACTACGGCGACCAATTCCGCGGTGAAATCATTTTGGATGCCAATAACAACATTTACATCGCCAGCACAACGGCTTCATCGAATTTTCCTGTAACAACAGCTACCAATTTAAATGGAAACCAAGACGCAGTGATATGCAAGTTTTCAAACAACTTGAATAGTTTGTTGTGGAGTACCTATTTCGGAGGAAGCGGTCAAGATTCTGGTAATTCAATAGAAATCAGTCCTGCCGGCTTTGTATATGCCACGGGGGGAACAACATCCTCATCCTTACCAGGAATTTTTTCAGGGAATGATTTAACCTTCAACGGCGGTATCAGCGATGGATACCTCATCAAACTTAATCCAGCGAATGGAAGCCTTACGGAAGGAACCTTCATGGGTATGGGAGAGTACGATCAATCGTATTTCGTGCGTTGCGACCCTTCCAATCAAGTATATGTTTACGGGCAAACAGAGTCGAACTGGGGCATTACACCAGGATGTACAGGAACACCAAATTCCGGTCAATTTCTTAGAAAATATGATCCCAATCTCCAAACGATACAATGGTCAACAACCATTGGCGCTGGAAGTGGCCATGTTGAAATTTCTCCCACGGCCTTTTTAATTTCCGATTGTTATGAAATTTACATCGCTGGGTGGGGTGGTACTTTAAATGCGAATAGTTCTGTCTCTCAAGCCCTCAATTCAAGCTCCAATGGGTTTCCGATTTCCCCCAATGCCTTTCAAAACAATACCAACGGATCTAATTTTTACTTAGCCGTCTTTTCCTCAGATGCCCAGCAGCTAAAATATGGCACATACATGGGGGGGCTTACCAGCAGTTCCAATCATGTAGATGGCGGTACCAGTCGCTTTGACAAATCAGGTCGAATTTACCATGCCGTATGTGGGGCTTGTGGGGGGAATGATTTCGGTTTTACATCCACTCCAGGCAGTTGGTCTCCCCAAAATCCAAGTCCAAATTGTAATATGGCCGTTTTTAAATTTGATCTGAGCACCTTGGATGCCATTTTTGCACAACCTTCTCCCCTAGTTTGTATTCCACAACCTGTAGTTTTCACCAACACCAGTGTGAATGGCAACAGCTATTATTGGGATTTTGGCGATAACACCAATTCAACGGACTTTCAACCCAATCATTACTACACATCTCCTGGCGTATATACAGTAACCTTAATCGTTTCGGATTCCGCGAACTGTTACATTCCAGATACAGCCGTTATCCAAGTTAACATCGGAAATTTTGAGGGAGGTGTTACCATACCTCCTAACCCTATTTGTGCGGGATCACCCTATCAATTAGATGCTTTTGGAGGCTCGACATACACCTGGAGTCCAGCCAATCTTCTCGATAATGCAAACATAGCAAATCCAACTGCGACTGTTTATTCCAATACCGTTTTTACCGTCATTGTAAGCGACAGCTGCGGATCGGATACCCTGCAAGTTCCTCTTAATGTAGTCTCTTTAAATTTAACCCTTTCCCCTGACACTTCTATTTGTATTGGAGAGAGCGCCACATTAAATGCAATAGGGAATGGTTCCATCCATTGGTCCCCCAGCACATTTTTGAATATCGCAACTGGGGCCAACGTTATTTCAACACCAGATACTAGCACCAATTATATTGCAGTGCTAACTAGCCCAGAGGGTTGTAGCATTCAAGACACCGTTTCAGTGAATGTATATTTTACACCACCGAGTTCCAATTTACAAGACACCCTCATCATTTGCTTAGGAAATTCTGCCACACTCAGTGTTTCTGGAGCCAATACCTACCTTTGGTCACCCAATGTATCAATTTCGACTACGATTGGGCCAAATGTTACCCTATCACCAACTCAAAACATGTATTACTACTGTACCTTCACAAATGCTTGCGGAAGTATTGTAGACTCCATTTATATTAATCTGCTTGTGGCCAACATCACCGCGGGCAATGATACTGTTATTTGCCCCAACCAAATAGCCAATCTGTGGGCCAATGGTGCATTGTATTACCAATGGAGTCCCTCTCAATTCGTGGTGAATCAAACGGGAAACCAGGTTTGGGTTAGCCCCACCAATTCCACCTTATTTCAAGTGATTGGAACCGATGTAAACGGCTGTAAGGATACGGCATTTGTGGAAGTGGTTTTACACCCCCAGCCCTTTATTCAAATGAATCCAGTTGTTCTAGCATTTTATGGCGATTTAATCCAATTGAATGCTGTGGCAAATCAACCAGGTGTATTTACATGGAGTCCCCCAGAGTTTTTGTCCTGTATTAATTGCTCAAATCCAATTGCAAACCCAGACCAAGATTTCACCTATTTTGTAAATTTTGTCGATGAAAACGGTTGTATAGCAGAGAATCTAGTTTCCATAACTTACGAAGCTGTAATCTATGTTCCAAACACCTTTATTCCAGACGGCAATGGAACAAATGACCTTTTTGGTGTTTACGGAGGAAATATTTCTGGTATGAAGATGTTGATTTTTGACCGCTGGGGGGAATTAATTCACACCCTTAATTCCACCTCCGAATTTTGGGATGGAACCTATAATGGCAATTCTTGCCAAGACGGAACCTATACTTGGCGCTTAATTTATTCGGATAAGCAAGATAAGAAATACGAACTTACAGGGCATGTAAATCTGATTAGATAAAGAAAAAGCATGATTAAATTCTTACCTTTGACACTGCTATGTCGTTAAAAATAAAATCCTTCGAGTTCAACGCCTTTCAAGAAAATACCTTTGTTGTTTCCGATCCAGAAAGAAACGCAATTGTTATCGATCCGGGCTGCTATTCACGTGAGGAGGAGCAGGAACTCGCTGCGTACATTAAGCATGAGGAACTTAATATTGTGGCACTTTTAAACACACACGCTCACATCGATCATGTATTAGGGAATGCCTTTATAAAAGAAAAATATGGTGTTGCTTATTACTTACACCAGGAAGATATTACTACCCTCAATGCCGTCCAACAATACGCTTCATTATATGGTTTCGAAGGGTATCGATTGTCTCCGGAGCCTGATTTTTTAATGGAAGACCAGTCGGAATTAGTTTTCGGATCCATGTGCATTAAGGTATTGCATACGCCCGGACATTGCACCGGACATGTTGTGTTTTATTTTGAATCAGAAGGAATCGTGATCAATGGCGATGTATTATTTAATGGTAGTTTCGGTCGAACAGACTTACCCGGCGGAAATTTAGAAACGCTTAAAACCAGCATCTTTAAAACGATGTTTACCATGCCAGACAGCACCCTTGTGTATTGCGGTCACGGCCCCTCAACCACCATTAAAAAAGAGCGACTAAGCAATTACATACATCAATTTTAATCCATGAGAATAGGCATTAACACCCGTAACCTTATTCCCAATAAAATGGAAGGTTTTGGGCACTATACCTTTGAAATAGTATCACGTTTAATTTCGAAGCATCCCGAACATGAGTTTATTCTTTTTTTTGACCGTCCAATAGATCCATCTTTTACTTTTGGTCCAAATGCTAAAGGCATTGTATTATCGCCACCAACTCGTCATCCAATTTTATACCTTATATGGTTTGAAATAAAATTACCAAAGGCCTTAAAAAAACATCAAATTGACCTATTTTATTCACCAGACGGATATTGTTCTCTAAGATCGAAAGTACCGCAGGTGGCGGTCATTCACGATATTAATTTTGAGCACAACCCCAAGGATTTACCCAAATTAATTGGAACTTATTTGCGCTATTTCTTTCCTAAGTTCGCTAAGAAAGCAAAGCATATTATTACCGTATCAGAATACTCTAAATCGGATATACAGCAAACCTATAAGATTACGCCAGAAGACATTAGCGTTATTCCAAATAGCTCCAACGACGTGTTTAAAGAAATTAGCCTATCGGAGCGAACAAAGATAAAAGCAACATGGACGCAGGGGCTTGATTATTTCTTGTTTGTAGGGTCCTTGCACCCGAGGAAAAACGTACAGCGATTGATCCATGCATTCGAAATAATTGCCGCTGAAAATAAGGAAATTCTCCTAGTGATTGTTGGGACAAAAATGTGGCGTTCGAGTACATTAAAGATTCCAAGTTCGCTTGAGGACCGGATAATTTTTACAGGTCATCTTCCATTGGAACAACTTGCAGCCATTATGGGAAGTGCTTTAGCCTTAACATATGTTCCCTATTTTGAAGGGTTTGGCATTCCATTAGTTGAAGCCATGAAATGTGGCGTACCTATTTTGGCGGCTAATACCACTAGTTTACCGGAGGTTGCAGGGAATGCGGCCATTTATTGTAATCCATTTGATACAGAAGAGATTGCCGAAGGGATGAGACAATTACTCACCAATAAATCCCTAAGAGAAGAGCTTTCTCAAGTTGGTTTAAAACGAGCGGAATTATTTTCTTGGGATGCTTCTGCAGAAAAAGTTTGGACGATCTTAGAAAATACGATTGCAGGAAAATAGAAACCTCTTTATTTAAGGCATTTAAAGTAATCAAAAGGCTCTAAGCACTCCTGACATTGATAATGTGCTTTGCAAGCAGTACTGCCAAACTGACTAATCATTTTGGTGTTTATTGTATCACATAATGGACAGGGCACAGGCGTTGGCACACCAAATAATACACTTTTATCCAATTCGTTTACTGGTGGAGCAATACCATATTCTTTTAATTTCTTTCGTCCATTTTCTGATAGCCAATCCGTTGTCCAAGCAGGAGAAAGTACAGAAACGACCTGCACATTATCTATACCATTAAGAAGTAAGTTGGCTTTAATATCGTCTTCAATCACTTGCATTGCAGGGCAACCGCTATAAGTTGGCGTAATGGTGATTTCCCAAGCGCCATTTTCTAATTGCTTAACACCCCTAACGACGCCTAAATCAAGAATTGATAAAACGGGCACCTCGGGATCATTAACCGACGCTAGCCAATCATAGATTTGGTCATTGCTTACCATTCCATATTAGGATAGGTTCGTTGCATATATTGCAATTCAGCCAAAAGAAAGCCCATGTGTTCAGAATGTCTTCCCAAACGGCCACCTTGGAATTGCCAATTATTAGTAGGGATTTCTAGATTTGCTTGCAGCAGAATAGCATCCACGTGTTCTTTCCAGATACCTTTGAGGTGAGACAAATCAGGAATTACCTTGTTTTCCCTCAAATAAAGATCTACCTCATCTTCAAAAAATAGTTCATCCGTATATCGCCATAAAGTATTAAGAGATTCTTGCATTTTGAGATGCGATTCATCCGTACCATCACCTAGCCTAATCAACCATTCTGAAGAATGTTTAAGGTGATAACGCGTTTCTTTTAACGATTTTTCAGCGATAGCGGCAAGTTGTTTATTACTTGATAATTGTAAGGCCTCAAAAAGATTTTTGCGATAAGCATCGAAAAAAAATTGACGCAGTATTGTGTCGCCGAAATGACCATTCACTTGTTCAACTAAGAGGCAATTCACATATTCTTTTTCGAGTCGTAAGAATGCAAAATCGTCTCCTTTTCTACCTTTACCCTCTATTTCCCCAGCATAATTAAGTAAACTTGTCGCTTGTCCAATTAAATCTAATGAGATATTCGTTAGCGCTATATCCTCCTCAAGAATTGGTCCGTGACCGCACCATTCTGCCAATCGCTGACCTAGAATGAGACTATCATCTCCTAATCTCAATACATATTTTAATAGGTGCTCTTTCATCTTTTACATGTGTGAAATACCATCCGGCACATCATAAAAAGTAGGGTGACGGTACACCTTAGAATTTGAAGGGTCATAAAAAGCATCCGCTTCAGAGGCATCAGAGGCAAAGACATTGTTTGATGCCACCACCCAGATGGAAATTCCCTCCGAACGTCTGGTATATACATCGCGTGCATTGTCAACTGCTAATTGAGCGTCTGGTGCTCTTAAGCTTCCCACATGTTTATGATTTAAACCTTGCTTACTTCGGATAAACACTTCCCAAAGAGGCCATTCTTGTTCTGACATAATTTATTTTTATGCTGTTAATAAATTAATTGCGCTTCTTTTTATGGCATGAGCCATCGCGGCATCCCTCACCCATTTTCCATTTTCCTTTGCTTTCTTTCGTGCCTCAATCCGTTCTTTATTACACGGGCCGTTACCGTTTACGACTTGCCAAAACTCATCCCAATTAATGGGGCTTGTGATGTAATGATTTGTTTTTTCATCCCATATTAAATTTTCATCGGGAATAGTAAGTCCAATTAATTCTGCCTGAGGAACGGTAACATCAACAAACTGCTGTCTTAGCTCGTCATTAGTATTACGCTTAATCTTCCATTTCATAGATTGAGCGGTATGTTTAGACGTTGCGTCGTTGGGACCAAACATCATTAAAGCTGGCCACCAAAAACGATTTAGAGCATCTTGAGCCATTGCTTTTTGTTCAGGCGATCCATTCGCTAAGCTCATCATAATTTCATATCCCTGACGCTGATGAAAAGATTCTTCTTTACATACTCGCACCATTGCTCGGGCATACGGCCCGTATGAACAGCGACAAAGCGGCACTTGATTCATGATGGCTGCACCATCGACCAACCAACCAATAGCGCCCATATCGGCCCATGACAAAGTGGGATAATTAAAAATAGAAGAATACTTAGCTCTGCCTTCGTGCAAGTCATCAATTAGCTCTTCTCTATCTGCACCAAGTGTTTCAGTGGCGCTATAAAGGTATAAACCATGTCCTGCCTCATCCTGCACTTTTGCTAGCAAAACCGCCTTCCGACGTAAATTGGGAGCACGCGTAATCCAATTACCTTCAGGTAACATCCCAACAACTTCTGAATGAGCATGCTGAGAGATTTGACGAATCAAGGTTTGTCGATAATCATCTGGCATCCAATCCTTCGGTTCAATTTTTATGTCCCTATCAATTTTAGATTGGAAATTACTTTCTAGTAAGTCAAGAGATGATGTTTCCATTTTAAAGAATTATTTACACAAATATAATCAATTACAACTTTTCAATCAACAATTACAGCAGTAAATTGTTCTTAGATAGCTTATCAAAATCATTCATTTTTAATTACTTTTGAAGCGTTAAAGCAACAGGCATGACCCCTAAATTTCATAAACTAACCGTAAAGACTGTTTCTAAGTTAATTAAAGATGCGGTATCCATTGAATTTATTGTGCCAAAAGAATTAGAGGGATCTTTTCAATACCTTCCTGGTCAATACCTTACACTAAAAACGCATATTCAAAACGAAGAAGTTCGTAGGTCTTATTCTTTATGTTCCGCACCATGTGAAGGAAAATGGATGGTCGCTGTAAAACAAGTTGAAAATGGAGTTTTTTCTACTTATGCTGTAAAACACTTAAAAAGTGGTGATGAAATAGAGGTTATGAATCCAATGGGTAATTTTCAATATGCATCTATACCCGGACAAAAAAAATCCATTGTCTTATTTGCTGCAGGAAGTGGAATCACACCGATGATGTCGATATTGAAAACAGTACTTACCAACGAAAAAGAGAGTGATGTTACCCTGTTTTATGGAAACAAAGGCTTTTATAGCGTCATATTTAGGGAAGAATTGGAAGCCTTAAAGAATGCTTTTATTGGGCGATTTCGCATTATTCATTTGTTTTCTCAAGAAAGTTTGGGTTCTCCTATACAGAAAGGTAGAATCGATAAAGAAAAAACAGATGCTTTGTACAAGGCCTTTTTAAAAAACCAAAAGATAGATGCTGTTTACCTTTGCGGACCTGAGCAAATGATTTTGGCAGTTAAAGAAAGTTTAGTGGGCTTCGGGGTTAAAAGTGAAAAAATTCATTTCGAACTCTTCCATGCTGGTTTAAAAACAGACAAAAAAATAGCGCCTGTAAAAAGTATTAATGCTTTTGATAGTCAAATAGAAGTTATTATTGATGGCGACAAGATTGCATTTCCTTTAGCATCGGATGGCCTTGCTATCTTAGATGCTGCACAAGAAGCTGGAGCAGATTTGCCTTATGCCTGTAAAGGAGGTGTTTGCTGCACGTGCAAAGCAAGATTATTAGAAGGAACAGTAAGCATGGATGTAAATTATGCTTTAGAAAAAGATGAGGTAGCTGCAGGATATATCTTAAGCTGCCAAGCACACCCAACAAGTAATAAAGTGGTTATAACTTTTGATGAATAATTATGGGAATTTTTAGTTTTAAGAAGAAGACAAGTAATAGTGAATCTAAATGGAATGATTTAGTGGTTACTGATCTTCAAAAAATTAGTCACGATAGCTGTGTCATCACCTTAGGAATAGAAAAAGATAAAAAAACGGTCTTTAACTTTATTCCCGGTCAATACCTTACGATAGAAGTCGATGTAAAAGGCACAGCCTACCGACGCTCTTATTCAATCTGCAGTTCCCCCTCAGATGACTTGCAAATTGCAGTAAAGAAAGTATCTAATGGAATTGTTTCAACCTTTATCAATACCGATCTAAAAATTGGTGATACCATCAAATCAATGGTTCCAGAAGGAAATTTTAGTATTAATGACGAGAAAAACTTGGTTGTTTTTGCCGCAGGAAGCGGTATCACGCCCATAGTATCTATTGCAAAAAGCCTATCGCCAAGTGCACGTATGACCCTGTTTTTCGGAAATAAAACCGGAGAAGATATTTTATTTTTGGACGCATTAACGAAAATTCCAAACGTGGAAATTACGCATTATTTATCTCGAGAAGACCACCCCAACTACAAAAAAGGCCGACTAGATAAGGCTACGATTACCGAAGAAATAAAAGCAAATTTAAGTTTGCTCAAAGCAGATGCGTTCTTGTTGTGTGGGCCAGAAAACATGATAAAAGAAGGAATAGATACTCTTTCCTTCTTTGGTGTTAACCCTTCGAAAATTAAATACGAATTATTTACCCCTCCGATATTATTGATAAAAGAAGAGGTGAAAGTTGAATTTCAGGGCGATTGTGCTCTCAGGGTTACTTTAGATCACGAAACAATTGACATATCAATGAAAGGTGATAAAAAAACGATCCTAGATGCCGTAGAAAACGCTGGTTTTGATCCACCTTTTTCTTGTCGTGGAGGAGTTTGCTGTTCGTGTAAGGCAAAAATAATCGAAGGTGAAGCGACCATGCGCTTAAACTATTCATTAACCGATGAAGAAGTTAAAGATGGTTATATTCTAACCTGTCAAGCAAGACCAACTTCTGAAAAGCTAATTATTACCTATGATTAATAAAACAATTGTTGTAACAGGTGCGAGTAAAGGAATTGGTAAGGAAATCGTTTTATTATTAGCCGCAGAGGGCAAAAACACGATTATTGCTTTATCGAGAGACCTTGACTTAATGCGCCAGAACTTCGATCACCTACCGAATGTGCATTCTTATTCATTTGATCTTAGCGGATCCGTCATTTTACAAGCGAAAGAAATATTCTCCGAACATGCTTCTGTAGATGTTTTAATTAATAATGCTGGCCTATTAATTAAGAAGCCCTTTGAAAAACTTTCAGTAGCTAACTTTCAGCAATCATTTCAAGTAAATTTTTTCGGGGTAGTTGAATTAATTCAATATTTAACAAGTCGCTTAGAAATAAATGGCGCTCATGTGGTAAATATCAGTAGCATGGGAGCTTATCAAGGGAGCGCAAAATTTCCTGAATTAATCGCCTATGCCTCTTCGAAATCAGCTATTTGCAACTTTACAGAAGTCTATGCAGAGGAAAAGAAAGGTAGCAATATTCGAATGAATTGCTTGTGTTTAGGAGCTGTACAAACAGAAATGCTTGCCGAAGCATTCCCAGGCTATATGGCGAATACAAGTGCCAAAGAGATGGCTGCTTTTATTGCCGATTTCGCACTAAACAAAGGTGGTTTTTTTAATGGGAAAATCCTTCCTGTTTCAAATTCCACTCCATAGAAACGCCTGATTTCTGGTCTTTTAATACTCGATTTTTTTTGTTACTTTTACACTACATGCTACCAAACATAAAAAAATTCATTTTTTTACTATTTAGTTTTTGCATCTTCAATGCATGGAATCAAGATATTCATTGGTCACAATTTAATGACAATCAATTATTTCAAAATCCAGCTAATGCCGGAAATTTTAATGGTGATCTCCGATTTATAGGCAATTATAGAGACCAATGGCGAAGCGTAAGCGTTCCATTTAGCACCTTTTCCATGTCCATCGATAAACAAACGAAGAAACTTGGATACGGAATTATTGCATTTCACGACCAAGCAGGTGATGGTAAGTTTAGCACCATTGAATTACAAGGTAATGTATCGTATAATCTTAAATTAAGTGCTGATTCTGCCCATAATTTGCGCGGAGGTATCAACATCGGCATGAATCATCGTCAAGTAAATCTGAATTCATTTTATTTTGACAGCCAGTTTAACGGATATGTTTTTAATCCGATATTACCTACAAACGAAACCATGCAGACTGACCGTAAAACTAATTTATCCATTGGTGGGGGGATAGTATATGATTGGGTTAAAATTCCAAGATTAAGAGTTAGCACTGGCATAAGTGCCTTTAACTTAAATCGTCCGAATCAAGGATTTTACAATGCAACTATAAAAAGAGCTATTCGCTATAATGGTTTTCTTAAGGCTACGATTGCTGTTAAGCCAATGATTGATGTGATCCCAAGCATTCAGTTTTCTTCACAAGGCACATACCAAGAGCTTGTTCTTGGATCCTCCGTGAAACATTATTTACCCTCTAAAACCTTTGTGTATCGAGCCGTTTATGCTGGGTTATGGATGAGAAACAAAGACGCCTGCATGCTAACTTTAGGATATGATCACCAAGACTTATTTGTGGGATTGAGTTACGACATTAATCTTTCGAAATTACTCCCTGCGAGTAATGCACGAGGAGGATTTGAAATCGCTTTACGTTATATTATTAATCGTTTTAAACCAAAGCGAGCAGACCATCGAGTATGTCCAGATTATATATAGCCCTTTTTTATATCCTACTTGCGGTACCCTACTCGCTTAGCGGTCAAGTCAAACTTAAAGATTTGGTCAATTTTGCCGACGAGCAATTTAAAAAGGGCGATTATTATTATGCGATAGATTATTATGAAAAAGCGCTTGCAATTGATTCTAATTCATTGGAACTAAAATGGAAATATGCACAAACGCTACGGGCGTATAAAAACTATAAAGAAGCAGAGAAGGCATATGCCGACATTTATGCCAGGGAAGAAGCTGAAAAATACCCTGAAAGCATCTTGTATTTAGGGTTAATGCAAAAGCAAAACGGCAAGTATCAACTCGCTTTAGAAACCTTCAAGTTGGCGAAAAGCCTTTACGACGACGTTGATAGTTATAATTATAAGAAATCAAATAAAGAAATTGAATCCTGTTATTGGGCATTAAAGAATAAAAAAGACACCACAGATCTTTCGCAATTCAATCAAAGAATCAATAGTTTTGATGCAGAATTTGGACATCACTATGATCGCAGTAAATTGATTTTCTCCTCCTTACGGGCCGATTCCACCAACGAGAATGAAGAAGTATACGGCAGTCATTATAGCACCTCACTCTACCAAATTAATACATCCTCTGATTCCCTATCAAAACCAATAAAAATTATTGGCTTAACAGCTGAAAAGACAAGTATAGGTAATGCAAGTTACAGCATTGACCAACATTTTTTTTACTTCAGTATTTGTGAAGATGAGGGATACAACTACCGATGTAAAATTGCTCGTGCCATGGTAAAAGATGGGAAATATGGTAAGGTTGACACCTTAGGGGAGCAGATTAATTATCCGAATTCAAATACAACAACCCCAATGGTTGTTGTATTAGATGGTAAACCATATTTATTTTTTGCCTCTAATCGAGCTGGCACAAAGGGAGAAATGGATATTTGGTATAGCGAAATAATAAGTGATAGCCAATTCGGTCCCGCCGTAAATGTAAGCGCTATTAATTCCATTGATAATGAAATTTGCCCCTGGTACGACAGTATTAAAAACCAATTGTATTTTTCGTCAACCTGGCACAACGGCTTTGGTGGCTATGATGTATTCTCTGCTAAACGGATAGGAAGTAAATTTGAAAAACCCATCAACAGGAATCAGCCAATTAATGGCCCGGCGAATGACCTATACTATTTTGAAGCTGGTGACAGTCTCTTTGTATCATCCAATCGTATCGGAAGTTTATCAAAGAAGAATCCAACCTGCTGCAGCGATATTTTTTTCTCAAAAATTGAGCGGCCACAGCCACCAGATTCCACCTCAATTATTATTACAAGAAGACTTAACTTTCCGATAGTCTTATTTTTTAAAAATGATCGCCCCGATCCAAAAAGCACCCTTCCGACTAGTGCATTGTCCTATGAAGACACCTATTTAGAATACACCTCTTCTTTCAATGAATACTTGTCAAAAGTAAATGGTGATAGCACACTAATTAAAAATGAAAGAAGCGAAAAATTAGATTCCTTTTTTGCAAATTCCGTTGTCAAAGGATATAATGATTTATTAGAACTAAGCGATAGCCTAGCGCTCTATTTAGCAGGAAATAAATACGTAACTCTTTTTATTAAAGGCTATGCGAGTCCTTTACACCAAACAAACTATAATGTAAATCTTTCCAAACGAAGAATTAATACATACTATAACTACTTATCAAGGTATAAAAATGGATTGTTTCAAGATGCGATAAAGCAGACGAACAACAAGGTACCTCAGATAAGAATTATTGAAATTCCCTTTGGTGAATATGCCGCTAATCAACTGACCAGTGACGATCTTAATGACCAAAAGAACTCGGTCTATTCATATGAAGCAGGAATTGAGCGTAAAATTGAAATTTTAGGTGTAGAAGTAAGCAACGAGAGACCTGATAGCATCATTCAACTTATGCCTTCCATTATCTATTTAGAGAAAATGTCAAAATCGGAATTAACCTTCACCCTGGAAAATCAGATGGCGAGTGATGTTGTGGTAGAAAAAATAGAACTGAATTCTCCCTTATTCGAAGTAATAGATGCTCCCACAACTATTTCATCTAATGGCAAGTCGAAGCTTAAACTGAACTTTACCCCTCCAAAAGAAAAAGGATTTTACCTTTACACAATTGATATTAAATTTCTTAATATCGCTAACCCTATCCGAGGATTTGCTAGCATTGAAATAAAGTAAAAGTAATTAGACGATTTTATTCTGTCAGTAAGCGTTGGGTTGCTTGCAATTGATCGCTAGACAAGGATAATTTTGGTCGTGTAAAATTTAAGTCATCTGCGGACTCAATTGGAACCAGATGAATATGCGCATGCGGCACTTCAAGTCCAATAATACTAAGGCCTATTTTCTCACATTGAATTTTCGACTTAATGCGTTTCGCAACTTTCTTTGAAAAAACAAGCATACGACCCAGTACATCATCATCGAGATCAAAAATATAGTCTATTTCTTGTTTATAGATGACTAAAACATGACCAACCACTAATGGATTAATATCCAAAAAAGCTAAAAATTCGTTATTTTCTTCGATACGGAAACATGGTATTTTTCCATCAATAATTTGAGAAAAAATACTAGGCATTTAGCGAGAAATATTAATGATCTCAAATTTCAACAAGCCACCCGGCGTTTCAATTTCCGCGACTTGACCGACAACTTTTCCAAGCAGACCCTTCCCGATGGGAGAATCTACAGAAATTTTGCGCAGTTTAATATCAGCTTCGTTTTCAGCAACCAAGGTGTATACCATCTCCATTCCATTATCACTATTTTTAATGGTAACAATAGACAAGATATAAACCTTTGAATTATCTATATTCGTATCGTCAATTAGGCGTGCATGAGCAACGATATTTTCCATTTTAGAAATTTTCATTTCCAAAATACCTTGTGCTTCTTTTGCTGCGTCATACTCAGCATTTTCAGATAAATCTCCTTTATCTCTCGCTTCGCCTATTTGCTCTGAAATGGATGGACGCTGAACCGTTTTTAGGTCGTTCAACTCATCTTTTAGCTTTTTTAAGCCTTCGGCAGTATAATAATTAATTTGAGACATGATGTACCTCCTTTTAATAAAACCATTAAAGAGAGACAAACTGCCCCTCTTTGCTATTTAATAATGAATCTGTTGTTATTTTAGACTAATCGTCAACCCCATAGTGTGGATTATTCCAAAAACTCCTGCGAATCTTGCGCAGTATTCAAGTCCCAGAGCACTTTTAGCTTTACCAACTAAAGCATCGATAGAAAAACCAGCGGTTGGGCCAATAAGTGCATTAGAACGATTTTCAGCAGTAATAATACCATTCTCGTATACATAACCGGCGCGTAAATTAAACGCCATGTTTTCTGATATCATACCATAATCTAATCCTAATCGAAACTGATCCTTAGAGAATGAATTTGCTGTAAATGCAAGTGCTAAGTTCAGCTTGCTTTCGTCAGAAAAAATAAAATCATATGAACCACCGATCGATAAAAGAGAAGGTAATTCATAAGTAGCTGATCGCTGTTCTAACGACGCGATAAAACCTGTTGAAACATACGATACCTGCTGAGACAATCCATCACCTTTATAGCGCATTACAGGGCCGATATTTTTTAAGGTAATTCCAAATTTAACTTGGTCTTTTTCGCCTGTTACATAACGGATTCCTGCATCAATAGCAATACCGCTCGCTTTTAAGTTGGAGATATTCTCAGAAATCACCTTGAAATTGATTCCTCCGGAGATTGAAGATGAAAACTTTTTAGCATAACCAACATTAAAAACATTCGCTCTAGGAGAAAAGAATCCAATATTACCTTCTGGGTTTGCAACGGTGGTAATTGGAATATCGCCATAACTCAAGGATTGAACACTTACTGAAATAACACTAGATTCAGATAAGCGCTGAGCAAAACCAGCCGAATTCAAAGCAATACCCGCAGACCCCATCCAATTCGAATAATTAAATTTTATTTGGGTTTTATCAGTAAAAGCTAAGCCAGCAATATTAGTAAATGTTCCTTCCAGTCCATTCATATTAGCAACGCCAGCGTCACCAATTGCAGAGCCACGCGCCCACGGATTGATTAACAAATGAGATGCCCCTGCAGAACCTACACGATCTTCATTCCCGGCAAATGTGACAGTACTAATCCCCAACATAAGAACTAGTAAAAAGTTTGATGCCTTCATTATTGATTTTTTCATATCTCTTTAACTAATAATTTAAATTCCTTGTAAATCCACTTGACGCAAACCGCCAAAGAATTTAAGTATAACCTCCCCTATTCCCGGTACTTCTACATGGATCAAATAAACACCACCAGCAATTGGTATTGATTTATAATTCGTTAGATCCCAATCGACCGAAGTAACTGGACTATCTTTTTTGAAAGTCCGAATCAACTTCCCACTTACAGTATAGATGTTAACGGTACATTTTTCGGGTAAATTCGTGATTTTAACTTTCGTCTCTAACCTACTTCTCTCATATTCAGAAAATGCATAATACGGATTTGGAACAACATTGATCATCTTTAACGCTTCCTTCAACATGTCTTGCGATGAAGTTTCCGTAGCAATGTCATCCATTGACCAAGAATACATCGGGCGACCGTTATTTTCGCCTGTTGCAACATAATTCTTGTATTCTTTATTAATCCGTAGTTTGATGGTCACATCACTTGCCATTAAGGTTTGCCCAGGCGTAACAATTGGATAAGAAATCCAAGTCAAACTTCCGTATAATTCTCGTTTTGCTAAAGTGTTGTTAGTTTCAACCTCTGCCCATTTTAGTTGAAGTGCATTGCCTGTAGTACTTTCAGCATTAGCTGGAATATACGCTGGGAAATCATAACTAGAGCTGTAGCCGTTGATTGACTTTTGATTGTAGCTAAATACATAGACAGG
>JBILCD010000125.1:0-7124 GCA_044353285.1 Crocinitomicaceae bacterium
AGAAAAACACAAAGTATACTGATAAAGAAAGGTCTCATTTTACTAAATTAACAATCTTTTCTAATCAACGATAGCAGCTCTTAGTTTTTGTCTTAATTGACGATTATATGTTTCAAGTAGATATTTAAGGTAATTATCGGTTGATTTAGCAATGCAACGGGTATAATTCTTCAAACGATGTTCAATGTGTTCTTGAAGTAATTCTACAAGGGATAGCGCATGATGCTGATCTTTTGCTAATCCAATGATTGAATCGAAATGGTTATTAAGCGAATTTTCAACGGCATCTTTCCCTTTTTGACCTCGGTCTAAGCATTCGTAATAGTTTTCTTTTATATTAAAACTTTCTAAAATGCTGGTATTAATTAATTTGTCATATCCTTTTGGGAACTCAAATTCCACTTCAAATTCCATATCCTCTAATTCGGAAATACGAGATTCTAAGAAGCGATCTGGAAAACGAAAGGCGTCATGCCAATTAATAAAATCTTGCCAAAAACCAAAACGTCTAACATTATTCCCTAAGTCGACAATGCTAAAACTATCTTTTGTTGGTAGTCGTCTAGATCCTCTTCCAATCATTTGATGGTACAAGGTTAGGGAGCGAGTTGCACGATTCAAAATGATGGTTTTTACTGTCGGCTCATCAAATCCAGTGGTCAAGATACCAACAGATGTTAAAATGGCATCAGGGGTAGTCCTAAACCAAGCCAAAATATCTTTTCTGTCTTTATCACTAAAGGTAGAATCTAGGTGACGTACATTGTATTTTAGTTTCTTAAAGGAGTCGTAAACGCGCATTGATGTTTCAATTCCCGCATTGAAAATAAGGGTTTTTTGTCCTAATGAAACTTCCTCATAAGCGAATGTTAATTTCTCTTGCATGAAAAAATTACTGTATAAAACATCAGAACTACTTACAGTAAAATCGCCATTTGTGCCAATTTTTAGTCCATGAAGATTTACATCGTAATTATAGGTTTCGGCATCGGACAAATACCCACTTTGGATGAGTCCTGAAATGCTTTCTCCGGTAATTAGTTTATTGTAGTTATCTTTTAATGGTAAAGCTCTATTGCTGCTTAATGGGGTTGCCGTTACGCCTAAAATATTCCCATCTTCGTAATATTGAAAAATTTTACGAAAACTATTATAGTGAGCTTCATCGACAATAACTAAACCAACATCTTTTATAAAATCACCATCGTCTAAAAGGCGATTATTTAAGGTTTCTACCATGGCAATAAAACAAGAATATTCATCTTGATCGTCCAGTTTTTTAACTTCTGAATTAATTATTTTATTCTTAACTCCAATAGCTTGCAACTGACGAGATGTTTGCACTGACAACTCAATTCGGTGAGTGAGGATAAGTACTTTTTGACCCCATTCTTCAATAAATTTTTTGGCAATAGCAGAAAAAATCACTGTTTTTCCTCCGCCTGTTGGTAATTGATAAAGTAAATTAAACTTTTTGCCATTCGTTCTAAATTCTTGTAAAACACTTTCTACTGTTTTTTCTTGAAAGGGATAGAGTTGTTTGGCTTCGTATAGATCGGTATCAATCATAGTATTGGTGCGAAAACTAAAATGCAAAAGTACGGCCTTTTCCTTTATGTTAAGTACTGATTGAAAATTAACTTTTTTTCCAATGGGATAATAAAATACCACAAGCAATGGATGCGTTTAAGGATTCGCCATTACCAAGCTTTGGTATGGTAATAGGATTTTGTATTAATTGGGATATTTCCTCGCTTATTCCACTTCCTTCATTACCAATAATTAGAATGGCGTTTTTTTTGATTTTTAGTTCAATACAAGATGTGCCTTCAAGCATAGCTCCATAAATAGGGAGTGTTTGTTGCATTAGAAAATCACTAAGGTTTCCGTAGGCTATTTTTATTCTAAATAAACTACCCATAGTTGCCTGTACGACCCTTGGATGATAGCAATCGACTGTAGTTGCACTACAATAAATTTGTTGAATGCCAAACCAGTCAGCTGTACGGATAATTGTTCCTAAATTTCCTGGATCTTGAATTGTATCGATAACAAGTGTGCTAATAGCTGGATTAAATGATATTTCCTCTGGTGGTGTTTTCTTTAAAATAACTAATATGCCTTGAGGTGATTTTAGTAAAGATATTCGTTCGAATTCATTTCCTGAAGCCAATAAAGCGTTGTATTGTGGATGTTGAATTATGGTATCAACATGCTCGGAGGTACAAACAATCAGTAAAATAGAAGATCCTTTTTCCGTTAAACATTCTTGAAACATCTTTTCGCCTTCTGCGATGTAGCATCCTTCAAAATCTCGAGATTTCTTAGTATGTAAGGTGCGAATCCATTTTAACTTATTGATTGAAAGTTTTTCCACGTGAGCAATATTATTATTTTTGTAGTATAATTATGAAGTTTCAAAATTACAGCATTTTTCTGCTATTCATAGTAGTATTTTTAACGTCTTGTCATGTGACAAAAAATATCCCTAAAGGAAATCTTTTGCTACGGAAAAATACTGTTCTCATCGAAGGGGATAAAACGGCTATATCTCCTTCTGAAATCAATGAAATTATTCGTCAAAAACCGAATAGTAGGGTTATAGGTATCCCTTTTAAACTAATTCTTTTCAATAGTATTGATTCCGCTAAGGTAGAGCAGAAGCGTACGCGAATCGATTCATCAATTGTTGAAGGTAATAATAGAATCGATGTGAAATTGGATAAGATTAATGCTAAAAGAATTGAAAAGGCGAGAAAGAAAGGTGAAAAAATGTATACAAAAAAAATAAAAGAGCATAAAGAAATTGAGGATTCAAGGCTTTTCTTTCGAGAATGGATAAAATATAAACTTGCTGAAAAGCCTGTTGTCTATGATAGTCTGCTGTTAAAAAAATCAATGGATCAAATCGGATTTTATCTAAAAAGAAAAGGGTTTTATTATGGGTCAATTTCTTCCAGTCAGGAAATAGTTCGTGGTAAATTGATAAAAATTACGTATAATATTAAGCCAGGACCTTGCTATTTTATAGATTCCGTTTATTTAATAGGTAAGAATTCCAATGTTATATCAGACTACTCAATTAGATTTTTGAAAAAATACAAGACTACCTCGAAAGGTGACCCATTGGTCGATAAACCTTTTGATTTGGACTATTTAGAAAATTATCGTGAGTCTATTGCAAAGTTTATGAGAGATGAAGCATATTATGGATTTACTGGATCCAGTATATCATTGCTTGCTGATACCAATAAGGCTTCAATGAAGGTTGTTCTTGGATTAGAATTTAAGAATCGCTTAATTCCTTTTTCCGCGAATTCTGATAGTTTGATCGAAAAAAGCTATGTTAATTATCGAATTGGTCCGGTGAATTTTCATTTATCCGATACAACGATGCTCAAACAAAAACAAAAATTCTCAAAATACTTAGATGAAAATGAGAAAATCTCTACTGTTGACTCCATTGACATGCAATTTTTGGCAACTAAATATTCATTTTTATATGCTGAACAGCCTTTCTCCTCCAAACAATTAAAAGAAAAGAAAATAAAGGATAAAGATTCTTTAAGCCCCATGCGAATGGTGACTATCTTTTACAATGGAAAAAAACCAAGTATTAATGTTAATTTGTTGGAACTTCAAAATTATTTGGAGATGACAAATTTTTACAAAGAATATTATCTTGAACGATCATTTCAATGCCTTACGCAATTAGGTCTTTTTTCGACAATTAAACCGGTCGTTTTAGAAAAACCGAATAATACTTTAGAAGTTCATTATTTTTTAGTTCCATCGAAACGAAAAACATTTGCCTTTGAGCCAAAGTTTACATCTTCCTTTGGTTTATTAGGTGTTAATGCATCATTAAATTATTCGGATAAAAATATTTTTGGTGGGGGAGAGAAATTAACTTTTTCATTTGGTGGTGGCTTCGAATCTCAACCAATAGTGTTTGATGACGGTTCAAGAAAAGGACTTGCTTTTAACACCTTTGAATTTGGTCCTAGTATTAAATTAGAAATCCCTGGGTTATTTCCTACTAAAGTAACTGCGCTATCCAAAAGACAAAAGCCCAAAACAATCATTTCTTTAGCTTTCAATTATGAAAAACGAAACATCTTTGATAGAAATTTATTTCAGATGAACTATACCTGGAAGATGCTTGTTGACAAAACTCAAATCTTTGAATTTGGACTTCCATTTGCATCAGTTATTAAATATGTTGATATTAATAAATCTACTGAATTTGAAAGCCAAATAAATGCGCAAAATGATTTGTTTTTAAGGAATTCATATAGTAGTCAATTTATTTGGGAAGACTTTAAATTTTCTTTTATTTACGACAATTCTAAAAAACAATTTCTTGATACCAAAAATAAATTGTTTAAGCACCCCTTTTTAAATGCTCACATAAATTTCACCTCTAGTTTTTCAGCTGCTGGTATTTTATTGTCAAAGTTTAGTAAGTATCAAGACACATTACCGAATGGTCAATTTACTTTTTTTAATGTCGGTTATGCAGAGTTTGTTCGTAATGACAATACCTATATTCTAAATAAAAAATTTAACGAGAAAACATCCATAAATGTTAAACTTCAAGCGGGGTTTGGAATTCCTTTTGGTAATTCAAAAACATCAATGCCCTATGATTATAGTTTTTTCGGTGGTGGCGCAAATGATAATAGGGGATGGAAAGCAAGAACATTAGGTCCGGGATCTTATAAATATTACATTGATTCAAGTAACGCATCCGCTCAAATTGGTGATATTAGGCTGGGAGGAACAATTGAATACAGGTATTCGCTTGGATCTTCATTAAAAGGGGCAATTTTCACTGATTTTGGGAATATTTGGACCTATAAAGAAGATGCTGCTAGGGCAGGAGCGAAGTTTGACAATAATTGGCTTGAACAGTTTGCCGTGACAGCGGGCTTAGGTTTCCGATTAGACCTTGATTTTTTCATTATTCGACTCGATTTTGGGATCCCAATTTACAATCCCGCGCTTCCTAAAAATGCAAGATGGATCAATCAGAGCCGTGAGCCTTTCTACCAAGAAGGAATTAGTTACTATGGCCTCCCAACGCTATCCGATGAAATGAATAGGGAAAGAGCCTTAAGTAAATTGCCAAAACCTTTCGCACCTGCTTTACAATTTGGTATAGGTTACCCGTTTTAATTGTCTCATATGAAATACGTTATCCTAGGATTTCTTTTTGTTTTAAGCCTAAGTTCTTGCATGAAAGGCATACATGTTGACCTGGTCGTTCATAATGCCCAAATTCATTGTTTAGATGATCAAAATACCATTAGCCAAGCAATGGCTATTAAAGATGGGAAAATTATTGAAGTCGGTCCAGAGAGACAAATACTTAATAAATATTCTGCCGACGAGTTTGTTGATGCGGCAGGAAAAGAGATTTATCCCGGATTCACTGATGCTCACGGGCATATTTTATTGTATGTCAAGCAAAAACTATCCTTAGATTTATTGGATTGTAAATCGCTCTCTGAGCTTGTTACTCGGACGGAGAAGTATCAACAAAAAGGTCAGAAAAAATTTATTGTGGGGCGTGGTTGGGATCAATCATTATGGGGAGTGGATTCTATGCCAGATAACACACTATTAAACAAAGCGTTTCCCAATATTCCTGTATGTTTATACCGTGTTGATGGTCACGCAGCCCTAGTAAATGATTGTTTGCTTAACTTGGCTGGTATTAGTCCTACAAACGTCGTAGGAGGTGAAATACGCTCTAGAAATGGAAAATGTACCGGCTTATTGTTGGACAAGGCAATGGATTTAGTGCAAGATAAAATTCCTCGTTTTTCCGATAAAGAAATAAAAGAAGCCATTCTTGAAGTTCAAGAGGAATTGTTCCAATATGGAATTACTGGGGTTCACGAAGCAGGAATTGAGTATGAAGATATTGCGATTTTTAAGTCGCTAATGGAAAACAATACATTAAAACTTGCTATTTACGCAATGCTAATGCCTTCAGAAAAAAACAAGCGCTTTGCGAGTGAAAATGGAGTGTATCGTTATAAAAATTTAAGTATTCGTAGTTTTAAAATGTTTGCAGATGGTGCGCTTGGATCTAAGGGCGCATTTTTGAAAAATCCGTATAGTGATGACCATCAGCAACGTGGACTATTAACCACACCACTATCGGAAATGCAAGAGCTTTCGAAATTATGCTCTAAGATAGGTTATCAATTAAACACCCATGCCATCGGTGATTCTGCTAATAAAATAATCTTGAATCTTTATAAAAATGAATATTTGATAAATAAAGACCATAGATGGAGAATTGAACATGCTCAAGTTATTGATCGTAATGACCTTCATTTCTTTTCAGATTTTGCTATTTTTCCATCCGTGCAACCTACGCATGCTGTTTCAGATCAACGTTGGGCGGAATCACGATTAGGTAAAGAAAGGATTAAAGGCGCTTATGCCTATAAATCATTGTTGGAAGCATTTGGAATGGTGGCGATTGGCACCGATTTCCCGATAGAATTAACGAATCCTTTTTTGACCATATTTGCAGCGACACAACGAAAAAATAAAGATAATCTACCGAATGATGGATTTCTTATCGAAGAACAGTTAACACTAGAGCAGGTGTTGAAAGGAATGACAAGCTGGGCTGCGTTCGCTGCCTTTGAAGAAAATAACAGGGGAACTATTTCGAAAGGAAAAGAGGCCACATTTTTCATCGTTAAACGCCCAATTAGGAACGAAACGACATTCAGTCCAAACTTTGCCTACAGCACGTATATAAGTGGAAAAATGGTGTACAAAGAAGATGAACTGAACTAAATTAAAAAGATGGACAGTTTATTTTTCGGAAGTCTTTCGGCTTCTTCTTACATTGTAAGTTAAATCCTAAAGAAACTTCATGAGAACCACCCGATATACCATTACCTAATTTAGATACGGTAACATCATAGCTATAACCAACTTTGAAATTTTGAGTGTTTATACCGAAACAAAGTATGAAAGCATCACGATTTCTATACCAAGCACCAACTGTAAAATTTTCATATTTTAAGTAAGTACCAATACTGATTTCTTGGAAACCATTCTGATACTGATAGATAATATTTGGCATTATTGCAGTC
>JBILCD010000126.1:0-6939 GCA_044353285.1 Crocinitomicaceae bacterium
TACGCATACAAACACAAGGGAATAATTCGATCTTCTTTGGCGAATCTTCGCGATCTTATCTTTGGAAAAACAAAGCGCTTGATGGAGCGACAACAAGTGTTGAGTGGCTTAAAAAAAGACCCTTTTAACACCTATGAAATCATAGAGAAAACAAAAGAAAAAGGATTTAACATTCTCTTGTTCTGGTTACTTGGCGATTATGGGAAATATGATAAGAATCTATCCTATAAGCATCCAAAACACCAAGCTTTAATAAGAAAGATGAGTGAACATGCCGAAATTGGAATTCATCCGAGTTATAAATCAACGAGCTATTATTTTTATTTGCATGAAGAAATAGAACGCCTAGAAGAAATCATTTCAAAGCGAGTTTTCAAAAGCCGGCAGCATTATCTTAAACTTGAATTTCCGCTGAGTTATCAAACCTTAATAGAGCAAGAAATTACAGACGACTACACCATGGGCTATGCCGATATTGCCGGATTCAGAGCAGGAACAGCTCGATCTTTTCTTTGGTTTGATTTGAGTAAAAATGAGGTCACAAAACTCCTCGTGCACCCGTTCGCCTATATGGATGGGACACTAAATGAACACCTTAACTTAAGCATTGATGCTGCAAAGGAAAAAATTGCACTATTGTATGAGGAAGTTCAGAAATATGGCGGAGATTTTATATTCATTTGGCACAACGAAACACTTGCTGAAAAAAGAAAATGGAAAGGGTGGTTGGATGTATTCTATTTTACACTCGATTTGAAGAATAAGTAGCCCTTAAATTATCCTTCAAAATACATTTACCCTTATCCAACTCATACCAACTATTTTATGTGGCTAAAGCCAAATCTGTCATTTCCTCTTTAATCGCTTGCTTAAAAGCAAGCTCAAGAGATATAACAGATTATTCAACAATTATCGATTCAGTTTGCTTTAGCCAAACTATAATAAAAAGATCTTCCTGTTGTGCTTTAGCACCATTTTTCTACTTTTCTAACTACTGACTAAAAGCAAGCTCTAGAGATATAACAGATTATTCAACAATTATCTATTCAGTTTGGCTTTAGCCAAACTATAATAAAAAGATCTTCCTATTGTGCTTTAGCACCATTTTCTACTTTTCTAACTACTCACTAAAAGCAAGCTCGAGAGATACAACAGAATATAAAAATATTATCTATTCAGTTTGCTTTAGCCAAACTATAACAAAAACATCTTCCTGTTGTGCTTTAGCACCATTTTCTACTTTTCTAACTACTGACTAAAAGCAAGCTCTAGAGATATAACAGATTATTCAACAATTATCTATTCAGTTTGGCTATTCTATCAACAAATACGAATTAATAACTTTCAGAAATCTTATTTTTTAGCCAAATTAAATCTGAGAAAAAATTCAAATCCACCCCTTGTTTTGGAAATTTCGTTGAGACTAGAAATGTTTAAATCGTAACAAAAACCAACAGAATACGGACCTAACTCAAACATAAATTTGATCGCCATTGCATCTTTGAACCGATTGAACAAGCCAATAGAAAAGGCGGTCGGTTGATGAATCCCCCCACTATTTCTTGAACTTAATTGGTTTTTGTAATACAATCCATACAGAACCTCCATTGCTGGCCCTTGTTTTTGAAAATAAATTCCCGGTAAAATACTCCCATTAGAATTTGGAATGGAAATAGTTGAATTGACGAATGCCGTCCAACGCAAATACAATTTATCATCCGCTTGATTGAGAAATGAATTACTTGGACGATTTAGGTGATAAGCCGCTAAACCAACATTTATACTGCTAAAATTAGATTTCACACTCGCGTGTTTATCTCGTTGATAGGAATATAAAATACCTGCTCCTGCATCAAAAAATGAAAAGCTAGGTATATTTAGCACTTCATTACTTGGCAAAGAACTATTATACACTGTGCCATTATATTGACTGGTCCATCGGCCACCATAAGGATCAATTGATCTTTGTCCAAATCCAGTTGAAATTCCTAAGCCAATCTTATTGGATTCATTTAAGATTAAATGATAGGCAAGATTTACATTCACTGAGTTTGATGTGATTTTCAAGTCCCCAACTTGATCATTGAAGAAACTGAGACCACCAGCTATGATTCCACTTTTTTTCCTTTTTTTATCATTAAATCTTCCATCAACGGAAGCTGCAATCGTTTTATACGGAATAGCTACACTATTCCATTGACTCCGATAATTAAGCACACCATTTAGAGTGGAATTTGCCCCGCTCAACGCAGGATTTAAGAGGAGTGGTGAATACTCTATTTGTGAAAAATGTACATCTTGCGCATATGACATTGTACAAGTACATGCTAGTATCGCTACACACCTTAAGATTTGACGACTAAGTTTTTTCATGTTTTTATCTTACTAATGTTACATTTCCAGACTCCACAACACGTGTACCATCAAACAGGGTCCCCACGAATTTATAGGCAAATACGCCAGCATTTAAAGGTTTATTTCTGAATGATCCATCCCAACAATTTGATAAATTACTTGTTTCAAAAACTTTTTCTCCCCATCGATCATACACCGAATAATTAAATTCAGCTATGCAATTTCCAAACACACATAGCATGTTATTTTCTGTTGGACCTCCATCGCTAGGGGCAAATACAGTTGGAATGAAATAATCATGACAGTCTATTTCTACAAATATTGTGACATCTGCCGTTCCACTACAGCCAGCCGCATCTGTGCCAGTCACTGTATAAATAGTTGTGGAAGTAGGCGTAGCAATTGGATTTGAACAAGTTGTGCAATTTAATCCAAAAGTTGGTGACCAACTATAAGTAAGGGCGCCGTATGTATTCATCTGGACAGATTCTCCTTCGGTTATAGTAGTTGAAATTGGTGTCGCTGTTATCGCAATTGATCCTAAACTATTAACCGTATACGATTCACTAATTGAACAACCATTTATATCACTTACTTGTAAGGAATAATCACCGCTAGCTAAATTAGTTAATGAAGAGCTTGTTTCACCATTGGGCGACCATAAATACGTATAGTTTCCAGCACCTCCAGCTACGCTCGTACTAATTTGACCATCCATGTTAGGGCAATTTACTGCAGAAATTGTTTCAGTAATAAGTATTTGCGTAGGACTATTAATGGTAATGGTGATTGTACCAATACAACCTATAGCATCTGTTACCGCTACATAATAAATTCCTGCTGAAAGATTTGAAGCATTCGCCCCTGCCCCACCTGAAGGAGACCATAAATAAGTATAGGGAGCTGTTGCACCACTTGCTGTGACAGATGCAGAACCATCGCTTAATCCATAACAAGAAACATCAGCGATGGATTGCATGCTTACTGTTGGCCCACCAATACTCGAAACGATGATATCCATATTACTAACACAACCATTCGCATCTGTGACAACCACATTATACACTCCACCAGGAATAGTTGAAGCAGTGGCTAATGTTCCACCAATAGGAGACCAAGCATAGCTATAAGCACCAGTTCCACCTGAGGGAATTACAGTCGCTGATCCATCATTGACGCCACAATTCGCAGCGATAATATTGGATGATGTCAAGGTTAGTAAGGGTGGTTCAGATATGATTACACTCGTTGATGATGTGCAACCATTCCCGTCTGTAACTGTAATATTGTAGGTGTTTGCCGATAAATTATTTTGACTAGCGCCACTCAATCCACCTGGCATCCAAGAATAAGTTAAAGCGCCAGTTCCACCAGTTGCAGAAACAATGGCCGAACCATTTGCCCCATTGAAACAGGCAATATTTTGACTTGAAACAAGAGAAATAGATGGACCACCGTTTGTAGTCACTGTTGTATTTCCCGTTGTTTGACAGCCATTATTATCCGTAACTGTAACAGAATAAGCTCCTGCCGTAAGATTCGATGCCAAAGAAGAATTACCTCCACTTGGCGACCATAAATACGTATAAGGAGCCGTTCCGCCAGCAGAAGTAACTGTGGCTGTCCCTGAATTTCCACCACAAGTTGTTGGCGTATTTGTCATGCCTATCGTTAAGGCAGAGGAAGGCTGAGTTATGACTACCGTTGTCGTACCAGTGCAACCATTGGCATCCAATACATTTATGGTATACGACCCAGCCGCTAAGTTACTTTGTGTTGGACCTGCCAAACTTCCTTGTGTCCAAGTATAGCTATAAGGAGCTGTTCCGCCGCTTGCAGAAACGGTTGCAGATCCGGTCGCGCCACCAAAACACAAGACATTTGTTTGAGCAGTAATGGTAAAATTGAAAGGCAAACAAGGATTAACCAGACAGGAAGGAATAGCTGCTAAATTCGCATAAGCTACGACCGTTCCGAGGTTATCAACTAATTGAATAGGCCAAGTACTGGGTGCCGGAATATTTGCACCAGTAGCGAATGTACTCCATGCAGTAACGGGTGCACCAGCAACAGTAAAAATACCACAATAAGAACCTAAACCAGCAATACAAGGAATTGTCGTTGTTGAATTTTGCCAAGAGAAAGAAGGAACACCATTAAGAGCGGATAAGGTTCCATTTAATTCAATACATGCTGCTAAAATTGACGAACAAGAACCAACAGTAATAATTATAGATTCAGAACCACATGCTAAGGTATAGGTTATCGTAAAATTTCCCGGACCAACGACGGATGGACTGAAAACACCCCCTGCACTAACACCAGGCCCACTCCATGTTCCTCCAGTCACCGCTGGCGTCAAGGTAACAGGCGCATCGTTATCGCATAAACTTTGAGGAATACAAATCGTGGCATCACAACAGGTAATTGGGATAATTGCGCAAGCGCTAGCCGCAAAAGACTGAACGCCTCCGGTTCTTGTAGCAGAACTACTGTTTCCACTACCACCACAAGCTACAACATCTCCTCCCGTGCTTACACGAACATCATACACATAAAAAGCGGTGGGGTAAAAAGCCTGTTGAACTAAACTTGAATTAAATTTATAGACACCTGTTTTGGAACCAACATAAATATTTCCACAATTATCAATGTCAATACCAGCATTTTCAGTGACATTATCACTTAGAAAAGGGGTAGATAAAACACCTCCAGGGATTACTACACTAGCAATTAAACTTAAATTAACTAAGGATCTTTTTTGCAGTTCATTCCCCTTGTTTAGATACACGAAATTGGCATCCGCTCGAATAACTTTAATTCCAGTATTATTATAGCGCCAATTTTCACTTTTATAACCCCAATTCACCCCATGGTTTTTCTCATAAAGAGAAGTCGACCCTGCCCCACACAGCGTTAAATTATCATTCAAATAACCAATGGTGTCAAGCGAAACAAAATAGTATTTACCGTTTGGCGCGGCTGATAATCCACGAACCTCTTGAATTTGCGGTGGTATACCGAAAAGACTAGCAACAGCGGTGACTTGTGTGGAGGTTGTAATATTTCCATTGGCCATATTCACTTCATATATTCTTCCATGAAGATTTAAATTCCCCCCTGTTCCACCAATAATTAATTTAGTTTGATCGCAATTAAAGGCAATGTTCCAAAATTCAGTGCTTAATTGACCACCACTAGGCGCAGGATTACTCCAAACCAATCCTCCTGCCGCGTTTACTTTCAGAATTTCATACCCAGTCCCATTGGTAACATAAGAGTTACCAACATCATCAGTTGCCAATGTTCCTAACCATTGCGTGGTATCGTATGGTGTATTATAAGACCATTGTAAAACTCCAGCATTATTGTATTTTTTTAATTGCATTGGATCCACCCCACCAATGATGTATACATTTCCTGCCGCATCGGTATCAAGTTCCCAAACACAATCCCAATTCAAAGGAAATACAGGAGTTTGAACCCAAGGATCGATAACAAGACTTTTTGTTAAATCATATGCGCCAAGTTCAAAAGAAATTTGATTATTAATTAGCTTGTATTGGGAAGGAATCACATCCCCCATATCCTCTTCATAAAAAGTAATTGGTACATGATCGATTACGTCACCAAATAAAGTTGGGATGTGAATGGCATTATCTTTTAATTTAAGTTGACGATCATAAATCATTTTTATAAGAGTTGGATCAGCTCCAGCATGGAGAATGAAGGCATATTTAATTCCAATCACTGGATGAACTTCATACTTAACATCAATATTAGGATAAATATTTTTATAGACTATGTATTCAAATCCTTTAACAAAATTGATGTTTTGAGACACATTTTTTTTATTCTTGAATGTATAACTATGATAATCTGCGGTAGCATTAACACCATTAATTTCAACTTCGGCAGAAGAATTTTCCCAAAACATATTCACCTGATCTGATTTAACTAAAAATTTCCCGGTAAGAACTTCTTTTTGCTTATGTTCTACAAATGTTTTTATGGGTTGATTCATTATCACTGCCCTTTCATCTTTCGATTTTTTTTGAATCTCCAAGAAATCATACGAAACCCCCTTCTCTCCAAAAAATATTTTTGTAGAGCCAAAATCAATGGCAAATTTAATTTTACCTGTAGTAAAAGTCTCTTTATGGTCGAATTGACCTAAATTCTCAACAAAACTTTTGTTTTTTGAATGTTCAATTCCCCAAGTCGCTTGAGTGGATTCTTGAGAGAAACTTTGATTAATTACTAAAAATAGTATCGCTAGAGAAAAAATAAATTTCATAGGATTAGATTTTAAAGTTGAAATAATACTTAAATTATTTTGAATATCAAATATACATTAATTTATCAACACGATTATTTTAAAATTTACCGCATAATTATTGATTAAATCATTCAACTCTGATTGTTCAAAACGCTTGATAATAAGCATGTTAAGAATAAGTCATGCCTAGTATTTTATGTGGCTAAAGCCAAATCTGTTATTGACTCTTTAATCGCTTGCTTCTTAGCAAGCTCAAGAGATACTTAACAGAATTTTCTTAATACTATTTTATTATCTTAAATTTT
>JBILCD010000127.1:0-6742 GCA_044353285.1 Crocinitomicaceae bacterium
TCAGCAGGATAAGCCCAAATTAATAGTGGTAATTTTTCTTTTTTTACAAAATCATAGCCAACTGGTAAATATAAGGTTCCGGTTAAATCAACACCGTCTTTGCGTTTATACTTAATCACTTCTTTAAAAACGTCTTTTATGCTTTCAAACGGATTTGCAAAGAATGTTATTTGTGTTAGCTTTTCTTTGGATTTAATATTTCTAAAATAATAATTTGGATAATCATTTTTAGATTGAATCATAACCAATACTTCTCCTTTTTTAAAATCTTCAATCCCCAATAAATCCTCTTTTTTATCTTTCATTTTCGAAGTATAAAGGCGTTTAGATTTCAATGTTTGCAGATTGAATTCGTCGATAAAAGGAAACTGCCCATCTTTCGTATTACCATCACCGATAAGGTAAATATTGCCGTTTTCAATGGCTAAAACTTCGCGATTGAACTGATTCTTTTTCGTTTCAAAATTTCCAGGATCAGCATAAATATCCTGAGAATTCCGATCGAATATAATTTTAGGCGCTTGACTTGGATTAGACGGATTTATAAGATACGTTTTCGTATTTCTAGTATCATACCAATCATCATAAACAATCGCCAGTGTTTCATTTCCCCAAATAATTCCACTGAAACGTTGTTGTATTTTAGTAATGGAAGTAGCTTCGCTTGTGAACGGAGCCTCCCATTGAAAAAGTTCATCTCTAAAGTCCACTTTATTTGCTTGATCACCCTCATCCAGCGCAATAACATAGCCTAAAGTTGCTGGTTTATCAGAACGCCAGCTCATATTTCTTTTTCCTTTTCGCACAGATGAAAAACCTTTTGGCATAATTTCACTTAATGGTACTTCGTTTACTACCTTAATTTCTTTTCCTGAATTATCATATATAGTGGTTGTTTGAGGAAATCGACTTAAGGGAACTATATAAGAATAGGGTTTTTTAATGGTTGTCAATAGCAAATATTTTCCATCCGGAGAATAACTTTCTCCAGTGTAAATTGCTTTTGACTTGAATAATTCTATAGCGCCTGAAAGCGAAACTTTATATAATTCTGAAGTAACTAGCGCATCAAAATTATCTTCGTCCACCTTATTTTTTAATAAATCAGGATAGGTTCTATTTTGTGATTTTGAGCCATCACTTATCATCACAGTTGGGCCTTTTGGCAAATCTTTTTTTACATCAATTAAAGCTGGTCGATTTTTTGGGAGAATTTTTATTAAAAGGGTTTCATTGTCACTCATCCAATTATAAGGGCTCCCTAAATTAGCATTCAAATTAGCATCAGTTATTTTTGTTGCCTCTGCCGTAGCAACATTAATAAACCACAATTCAACACCAGTATTCGTCGTATTTGTAAACGCTATTTTCTGCTCATTTGGTGACCATGAAACATAGGCTATTTTAGGGTTTTTTGGCAAGCCACTTACTTGAACCTCGGTTTTACTACTAATTTTTCTAATTTTTAAATTATTGATGTACGAAATCGTACTTGAAATATTGGTAATCGGATTAATGCGAAGGCCACCTAATCGGATTTCTTCTTGATTGAGTTCATCTAATGTTTTATACGTATTTCTGTAACTCAACAGCATGTACTCTTTTTTGGTATCCATATTTACTGATGGCGCCCTTTCAAAATCAGCTAAAGCAAGTATTTCTTTCGAAGGCAAGTGATAAACTATATTTTCTTGAGCTGAAACGGATAAGACAAGTAAAAAATTAAACACTACAAAACATGTTTTCATATGAAAGGGAATTAATAAAAATAATATTTTACTAAAGTAAGGAATTGTGGATTGCTGAAAATCTATCTTGGAAGTTTTTTATTGAACATGCGATCTAAAATTCTTAGCACCTTTATAATTTTCATTCAATTAACCTTAAATAGCCTTACCTTCGCGCCATTGTCAATGTCTAGATCGCTTTAAAATTTTATATGAAACGCATAAACGAATACAAAAAAGTTTTTGAAATTGAAAACGAAATCGATCTTACAGCATTAAAACTGACCTACCGAAAGTTAGTGAAACAATGGCATCCAGACAAGTTTCAAGATGGAGATCCCTTGAAGGAGGAGGCAGCGATCAAAGGTCGACAAGTGGTAGACGGCTACCATTTTTTAGTGAGCATTGCTCCGGAAACAAAAGCCGCAAATTTGGCTGAATATACCACTACCGTGAATGAAAGTGGCATTTCAGATTTTAAACACAAAGGACTTTTATTAGAGATTACCTTCACTGATGGTTCGACCTATGAATATTTCGGCGTGAATGCGAATGTGTATAAAAAGTTGATTAATTCAGATAAGCAAGTTCGTTTTGCCAAACGATTTATCTACGAAAGTTACCTGTATCGAAAATCAAAAAAAGCAACAGAGGGAGAAGAGTAGGGGGCGTGTAAAATTAAATGGAAATTCTTTATTACTAAATCACTCCTCTTGGTCAAGAAAAGAGGCAATAGTTCAAAGAGAAGGTGGTAGAAACACTTCAAATAAAGGATCTTATTCTCTAATGCATCGAACATTGAAACCCATAATCCAACTGGTACTTTTATTCGCAAGCCTTCCTGACGAGTATGGGCATGGTAGATTTTCATCAAAGAATAAACTCACATAAGGGGTAGACTCTCCAATTGGTGATTGATACGCCCAGAAACATATGTCTTCACCAAGTCCGCCACAGCCAACATCTCTCCATCCGGCTGCTTGGAAATTTAATCCAATAGTATTGGATCCAACATTACCATTCGTCCAACCTTCTGAACTGAAAGCATCTATTAAGTTCTTTTCCGATAGAAATAGTTGGTTTTCCAATGTCGCCCAATCTCCTTCTGTTGGCAAGCGCCATCCTTCTGGTGCTAGTCCACGAGGGTCATTTAGGGCGTATGAATTATAATATTTCCCATAATTTTTCACTTCAATGTTAAGGCTGTCACTACTTAAATTGTAATAACACCAAGCGGCTTGCTTATTAAATCCTGCTTCTTCCCATGCCTCATTAGATTGTGCTTGAGGAATAATATCCCCATTTCGAAATGTCGATACAGAAAGATTCTCAGCCATCCAGTTTTGCGGACCAAATTGAATTGATTTATTCGTTCTAATCTGTTCTTCAAGCGCACTTATTTTCTCATTCGCTATTTTAATCTCTATTTCGTGCGCTATTCTTTCTGAACTTACTAGTAACAACAAGCTATCCATGCGATTAGATAAGTTGGTAATTTGTTCTTTTTTGGATTGGGCGTAATTCAAATTCACACTCAAGATACAAGCGAATAAAAATATTGATTTCATGGTAATAGAATTATGTATTAATCAAATATAACTTTTTTCAACGAATACTTGGTTTGTTCAGTGCGGCTAATTAACTCAAGGTTATTTCACTAGGGTTGGATTAAAACTGGTCATCACTTTGCTCTTATTCTTTTCAGGGTCGTATACAAGTTGATAAAGATCTTTGCCCTCTTCATATTCAAAATGATAACATAGGGAATTGATGCAGTATAGAAAGTAAAGTTCGTAACCCTCCAACGCCCTTTCTGCATGAATGATATAGACAAATTGATCATCCGAAGGATTGACAAAATAAGATGAGAAATACACGTTTTTTCCTTTATTAAATACCAAAGAATCAGATGGGAATCGGTTGGCTTTAATCACTGAATTTACTAGTTTTTTGACATCGGCCTCTTTATCCAAGTGAACGAAAAAGTTACCAGCGCCAACTTCAATGAAATCTTCATTCATGTTTTGATATTGTGCCTTTAGTGGACTAGCTGCTCCTAAAAGGAGGATTGCTATAAAAATAATTGCTTTCATGGACTTTATATATTAGTGAGTTATTTATTAATTTTTCTTTGCGCTTTTTCCTTGATTAGGCGATAACCCAGTTATCGCGGGATCATAAATCAATGAAATTCGTGATTCATTTTCTGTGATATCGTAGAAATAACGATACCTATTTTCCATATAGTAACAGAAAATGTTGTATCCCATCACATTTTGTTGCTTTGATTTGACACAATGTATTATTAAGACAAACTCGCTATTCAATGGGTCAATGTAAGACCTTGCCAGCATTAAATTTGACCCTTTCTCAAAAGTGAAATCGGCATTCATTTTGTTGTCTTTTAGCGTTTCCAAAATGATGCGTTTGGCATCTGATTCTCGCTGTACAAATAAGAAGAAATTTCCTTTTCCAAATTCCTCAAACTTCGACATGGTTAACCATTGTGCTTGACTAGTAGGAATGTATAAAAGGAGCAGTGCAAGGATGATCGTGTATCGTTTCATAGTAGTTGATTTTTTAGAGTGAATTATTTTGTTGATGCCTCAACATTTTTGCTCGAGTACATGAGAAGAAACGCAACGGAAATTTTTGGTAACAAAAAAAGATGGCAAGACGTTTTTGATTGCGGTAATTATACCTTCAAGCGTCTTATTCTAGCTGAAGGATTGCCGCACTTTTTTATTTGTCACAAGTTGTATTTCCTCTGCAACATTCCATTTTTGGTTGGGAATGCCCATTATTTTGAATGATTTCAATTTTTGGACTTATGTACGGTATCCCCAAATTCATTCCTCTTAGAATAATCAAAAGTGCTGCAATACTTAGGAAATAAGGAATCACTTTTTGAAAGGATATTCTTTTTTTTATGGTATTTGTATACAGTGAAAATAAAAAAAGACTTGGCAGTGTTCCTAATCCAAATGCAATCATACACAATACGCTTCCAATCGTTGAAGCGCTGGCAATCGCATTTAACAAGCCAAAATACACCAAGCCGCAAGGTAACATGCCATTTAAAAAACCTGTGCTAAGAAGTAAGCCTTTGTTAGGGGCATCTTTGAGTTTTCGATATATAATGGATAATTTTCGACTTACAAATCCCGTAATTGAATGTTGAAAAGAAAACATATTGCCTAGGCTAAACCAGGCCATTATGAGCATTAATATTCCAATAGAAATACTGATCCATTGTAAAGGAATAAATAGAAAAAGACTGACTCCAACTAATCCACCAATTAAACCTAAAAGAGCATAAAATCCTATCCTTCCAGCATGATAAATAAGAATGTCGGGCACCGTTTTTTTGAATCCTTTTGTGGAGGTTGGAACAACGAGAACCAAGGGTCCACACATTGCTACACAATGCAATGATCCTGATATTCCAATTATAAATCCGCTTATAATTGACCAGATCATTTAACTTCGATATGAAAGTTTTGTAAACAACTATCAGCAAGAATAACATATGAAGCCTTCACATCGTAGTGCCCTTTATTCAAAAAACCTTTCTGAATGAGGTATTTATTTTGCTTCATAAAATGCAACGTCAGTTCCTTGTCTAATCTTTTATCATTGGGTCGCATGAAGTATAACTTAAGTTTAATCGGCACTAAGGAATCAGGTATTTCAACCAAAAGTAATTCATTTATTGCTGTGCTCAATGTAAGAGGAAAATGGTGTTTTTGCGCTTTTTTAAGTGCGTTGATATCAAATTGATACGTCCGATCTTTTAAGTAGTAATCTTCGCTAACTAAATCTGAGCCTGCTTTTTGCATAAGTAATCCAAGTGTTACAATAAATACAATAAAGAGAATCATGCTAATAATAATACCGTTTCTAAATTTCATAATTATATAAAGGGTCCAATGATTTTCGTTTTCTTTTTTTCAATTAACTTGTGATTGCCATATATTTCAATGGCAATTTCTCTCTCTCCATCTTCCAGTATTGAGTAAGGAATTTTAATTAAAAAACGTTCCTTTATTTGTTTCCCAGAATTTAGTTTCATTTTCTTTCCAATGCGTTCAATAACAACTTTTTTATCAGGGCACTTAAGGTTAATTTCATAGTTGATATGTGTTTTATTTAGAATGCTAATTTCAAATATATTCGTAATCATTCCATCATCAGTTAGCGTATATGTAGAACCTCTTTGTCGCATGATTTCGGTTTCAAAATCTTTGCGAGTTAGCATCAGTCCGAGCAAAACACCTATTAAGGCTAAAAGTAAAATTGAATATGCTTTAACCCTGGTGGTCCATTCAAACCCTTTTTTTTCTTTGATGCCATTTTCTGATACAAAACGAATTAAATTTTGTTCCATTCCAACAGCATGCATCATACTATTGCATTCATCAATACATGCGGTGCAATTAATACATTCCATTTGCGTCCCATTTCGAATATCAATGCCCGTTGGACATACCTGTACACAACGGTTACAATCAATACAATTTCCTTTCTGAACTTCCTCTCGATTTTCACCTTTATGTATTTTCGCTCTAGGTTCCCCAATGCCTTTATCATACGCAACAACCATCGTATTGCGATCCAACAGCACTCCTTGCAATCTGCCATATGGACAAATAGTAGTGCAAACTTGTTCCCTTAACCAGGCGAAAACGCCATAAAAAACTAAGGTGAAAATAGCGATCGACATCAGGCCACCTAAATGATGTTTTATGTCATCATTTTGAATGGACCATAAGTGTTCACTTCCGATAAAATAGGCAAGGAAGGTGTTTGCAATTAGAAATGATACGATCAGGAATGAAGTGTGTTTGGCAATTTTTTTGGCAATTTTAGAGGCACTCCACTTTGCTTTGTTTAGTAATTGCTGTTCTTTAAAATCTCCCTCTATCCAGTATTCAATGCGTCGAAATATCAATTCCATAAATATGGTTTGTGGACAAACCCAACCACAAAACAATCTACCATAAATAATGGTAAAG
>JBILCD010000128.1:0-6726 GCA_044353285.1 Crocinitomicaceae bacterium
ACCATTTTTCAACTCACTTGTTTCTAAAGTGAATGCTTTACCAGAAAGGTCCTTAACGAACAACAAAAGGCCATTCGCTTGATATAGCTCGATTTTTTGCAACTCCGTTTCACTAGACACGGTGATTTGATCTAAAAATGGATTAGGATAAACTAGCACATTTGCCGTATTTAACACGGGATCTTGTATGGAAGCAGAAGATTCCAATCGAGTTGGTTGCGATTCGTAACAATCACTTTGGATGCGCATCATATCGAAGTACAGTGCTCCAGCATTGCTAATCGCTTGTTGACTCACCACCAGTCCTGTTTGTAAGGAAACGCCATAAATTGCGATTCCATTCATTGAGCCACTAATGAAATAGTAAATCAAATTAATGGGATCAATCGTTGAACTTCCATTCAATGAAAATGAATTTACACCAATTGATTGATTGGTAATTTTTGTTACCGCACCGGTCATTGCATTCACCTTTCCAAGATGAACAGCCGCTGAATCAAAAACTTGATTAGTGGTCATTGTTATTGGGTTATACAATTGTGAATAATAGTTGGTTCGCACCAAGCCATATAACGAAGTATCGGCGCAACTATACGTGAAATTATCGAAGTTCTGACCTCCGTTTGCAAATGTAAGTGTAGGATTTGAAAAAATGCCCCCATTGTACATATCTAGTCCCACAATTTGCGAACCAGTTGAATAGTAGAACACCATTTGATGCGGATCAATAGCACTTCCCGATAATGCAAATCCTTGTCCAACTGATGTGGGGGAAATTTCTGTAATCGTACCTGTATTCGCATCAATTGTTGCCAAATACATCGCTCCAGTTACTACACCCGTTTGTGTATTTGTGATGTTTCTTCGAGATAAACCATACATTAATGAATCGGATGTGTTGAATCGAAAAAGGTCAAAGTATCCTGTTCCATTTGGATTATTAATCGTGGCGGTGTTGGTGATTTGCCCCGAAGTAAGATCGATGGATTTTAACCCGTTATCCCCAATAAAACAAAATTTATTGGAGTACGGATTTAATGCTGCTCCTGTTAAATTGATAGAAGATGAAACCGAAGTTTGACTAACATTTGTAGCTATACCTGTCGATGGATTCATCGTTGCGATATAAACTGCCGCTGGATTACTAGTGCGCGCCAAGCCGTACATCGTATTTCCTAATTGCGAATAGGTGGAAAATGAAATGATTATTAAAAGGGCAGAAATTATAATTTTCATAAAATAAAATTTGATCAAAAATAAGGAAAAACCATTAAAAGTTGCCTAGATGAAGATTATAAACAAAGGCGATTTTAATTATATAAAGGATTAACCTTGTAACAATTTTTTATGAGTCGGTTTAATGGGTAAGATGAAAAAAATCCTAAACATTCTGGCGATATCAATTTCTCTTAGTTTTTCTTACGACAAACTTCAAGACGGAACAGTTTCAACTAATGCAGATGGCGCATTTAATTCAGAAAAGAATTTAGTTATTCAATTTACCGAACAATATGCACCAGCCTACACACAAATGCTGTTATCCAGTTATTCATCACCCAATGGATGGACTAGTTATGTAAACGGTGTTCTTACCCCTAAAAATTTTAATGCGAATGATAAAAATGATATCATCGACGAATTCGTAACCATTATCCACGAATCAACACATCATAAAAATTCTATACATGGCATTTACATAGATGCCGAACATTACATCGAATATACTGACGCTGAAAAAATTGACACTCGCTCTTTCTTTAACTCTGAGCTAATTGCTGTTGTTCTGCCTGCAGATGTGAAAGAAAAAATATTTCGTTTTACTACCTATCTTGAGAAAGGTACAGAAGTATCGGCTAATGTAAATGGTATTACTGGTCTTATGGATGAATATTCAGCCTACCAAAACGGATGTAATGCAGCTTTAATGGCTTATGACAATGCATTGAAGGGAAAAGACACCACATTAGCCATAAAGTTTTTCGAATCAGCTTTAGCGTCTTATTTCGCTTACTATGAATTTAATTCTTTCATTGGTGCCTATTTAAAATATAGTAAAAGCAAAGAACCTGTTATCTATAAGAAAATCATGAAACAAAATAATCTAAGGATGGCCTATACCCTCAATACCATTCAATTTGAAAAAGTCATTCTAACTATCAATTCGCAATCAAGCCGTTTAAAATCGAATTATAAATTAATTAAAAGCTCCCTGGATTATTATAAAAAGAATTACGAAGATTACGCAAAATCGTGCATGAATTCTTTTCAACCAGAACTAACGAGTTTTAAATTGCAATTGTGATATTAAAAGTACCAGTTATCCCACCCTACTCCAACTAAAAATTAGGTATCATACCCCACCCAACTTTAAATCTTAACTTTACTCAAAATAAATAATCAATGAGTGAAGATCTAAAAGAATGTCCTTTGTGCGAATGTCCTTATGCCTATGCAAGCAGCGACGCCAATTATACCTGTCCTGAATGTTCACATGAATGGGAAGTTTCAGTGGAAAGTACTTCGAGCTCAAGCAGCGATGAATTGGTCGTTTTGGATGTTAACGGTGTTGTACTTCAAAGTGGTGATTCGGTCGTCGTTATTAAAGATTTACCTGTAAAAGGAGCACCAAAATCGATAAAGTCTGGGACCAAAGTGAAGAACATTCGTCTTACATTCGGTGATCACAACATTGATTGCAAAATCGATGGCTTTGGAGCAATGGCTTTGAAATCTGAATTTGTGAAAAAGGCTTAATTACCAATAGATTTATCGTAATGAGCAAGCACTTGCTTAATTCCCCCAAACCAAACCAACATATTCAGCGGTACTGAATTCTTGGTTATTAATCATGGTATTGCCGCTAATTCCACCTAAAAAACCAAGTGTATCACAATTATTGTTTAGAACAGGCATCGCCATGTCAGCCCCACAAGGACCAAAATCAAATACGTACACGGTATTGCTTTGAAAATTATACGATTTTACAGTAGCTCCTGTTGGACATGCCTGCGATGAAAAAGTGCCTATTTTATCTTGTATACAAGATGCTACTAAATCATCTCCCTTGCCACATTGAAAGGCAAGAAGTAAAAGAGAACTTGCTAAAACAATAAAAACCGTTATTTTTTTCATGTTTTGAAAACTAATTTCACGATAAATTTAGCAATAAACTCTCAAATAACGTATTTTTGCGCCGATTTAAATCATAAGGAAAGATGAATGTAGCATTAGGAAATCACATTTTGGTGGAATTTATGAATTGTGATCCACACATAATGAACGATGTATTAAGCATCGAACGCGATATGGTAGGAGCAGCACAAAAAGCAGGTGCAACCGTTATTAATTCAACTTTTCACCATTTCTCACCATACGGAGTTTCTGGCGTTGTCGTGATTCAAGAAAGTCATTTAGCGATTCATACCTGGCCAGAATATGGTTATGCTGCCGTTGATTTATTTACTTGTGGCGAGATGAATGCCTGGATTTCCTTTGATCATTTAAAGGAATGTTTCAAGGCAAAATCCTATTCTGCTATTGAATTGAAACGAGGTTCTTTGAACTTATTAGAACGCAACGACTTTGATATATCCACCATGCGATCGAAAGCGTCAGAATGGCGAAATCCAGATTTTTACACACGCAACGTTTGGTTTACAGATAAAGATGAAAATCAAGCCTTGTCCCTACGCTTTACCGGAGAAGTATTTTTTGATGTGCAATCACCCTTTCAGCGTGTTCGCATATTGGAATCATACAAATACGGCAAAATGCTTGCCTTGGACGATATGGTAATGACTACAGAACAAGATGAGTTTCATTACCATGAAATGATTGCTCATCCCGCCATGTTTACTCATCCGAATCCGAAAAATATATTGGTGATTGGTGGTGGTGATGGTGGAACGATTAGGGAAATTCTTCGCCATGATTGTGTTGAACACGTAACAATGGTAGAAATAGATGGTGAAGTAATCACGGCGTGTAAAGAACACCTGCCTGCTATTGCTTGTGCATTCGACCACCCCAAATTAACTTTGTTAGTAGACGATGGTATTGCCTTTTTAAAGTCTGCACAAGCGTCAAGTTACGATATCATTATTGTTGATGGTTCTGATCCCGTTGGACCAGCTGAAGGTCTTTTTTCTGTTGAATTTTACACGAATTGCTATAACGCATTAACAGAGAATGGAATATTGGTTGCTCAAGGAGAATCACCAAAGTTCAATGAAAAAGCATTTGCAGAATTAAACCATACACTTCAAGGAATATTTGGTGTTGACAATGCCCCAGTTTCTTTGTTCTATGTGCCCACCTACCCTTCTGGTATGTGGAGTTTTCAATATGGTTTGAAAAATATTGCTCATCCAAAAGGAATTTCAAAAGACCAAGAAGTCGATTTATTTGTAGCAGATCATAAATTAAGATACTACAACACTGATATTCACAAAGCATCTTTTGCGACCCCAAATTTTGTTAAACAACTTTTAAAAATAAATTAACTAAGACAGCATGAAAATCACTCAGAATTCCGTCGTTTCATTGAAATATACCCTTGAAAATAACCAAACAGGTGAAAAAATTGAAGAGACAAACGAAACCAACCCATTGGTTTTTCTTTACGGCGTTGGATCATTAATCCCAGAATTTGAACAAAACCTAGATGGATTAGTCGCTAACGATACTTTTGACTTCGCTATTAAAGCAGAAAATGCATACGGAATTCCAAGCGACGCTAATTTTGCCGTTATTCCACTTAGTGTTTTCTTCGATGAGAAAGGCGAATTTGTAGCGGAAATGTTTCCAGTTGGTGCAATGATTCCAATGAGCGATAACGATGGGAATCACCTACATGGAAAAGTATTGAAAGTAGATGAAGAAAACATCACCATGGACTTTAATCCACCACTTGCAGGTGTCGACTTACATTTTATGGGAACTGTAATTGAAGTACGTGATGCATCAAAAGAAGAAATTGAACACGGTCATGTTCATGGAGCACATGGTCACCAGCACTAATTAGATAGGAATAAAAATACCATAGATATTTTTTAGGTTTTATTTCAACTATCTAAAATAATTTTTTATATTTGCACTCTCAATTTTTGAGGGAAATTCCTCCTTAGCTCAGCTGGTTAGAGCATCTGACTGTTAATCAGAGGGTCCTTGGTTCGAGTCCAAGAGGAGGAGCGAAAAAGAGAAAGCCTTACAGTAATGTGAGGCTTTTTTTATTTAGACCGATTTGGACGAGAAGTTTATCCTGAGCGAAATGAAATGTAGCCGAAGGAAGTCCAAGAGGAGGAGCGAAAAAGAGAAAGCCTTACAGTAATGTGAGGCTTTTTTATTTGTTGCATTTTTATACTCTAAAAAGATGATTACTGTTAAACAGAGCAACAAATAAAACATAGGTAAGCAATACTTAGCATGGTTTTTTGTTTTAACCAGATGACTTTTATAGTATATATATTGCAATCAAAATCCATGAATTGTTATTACACTGGATTCACAACTGATTTAGAGCTCAGATTAGAGTTTCACAGGAACGCTTCAAAAAATAAATTTACTGCAAAAGCGAAAGATTGGTTGGTTGTTTTTACAATGAATTGTGAATCAAAAAAGCAAGGTCTATTAATTGAAAGTCACATTAAAAAAATGAATAGTAAATTATATATTGACAATCTAATGAGATACCCTGAAATGAGATGCAAACTATTAAAAAGATATAATGACTGTTAATCAGAGCAAAGATAGCTATCGTTGTTGGTTCGAGTCCAATCCCGCACTTGCGGGAGAGGAGCGAAAAGCCGGTCACTATGATCGGCTTTTTTGTTTTATATGCCTTTACTTAATTATTGAAGCGTTCGAAAGATTTAACTTTCCCTATTTCCATATCAATAATAACTACATTAACACCAGATTTTTCAGTTCCACTTGTTGATTTTCCATCCCATCCAGAAGGGCTATAATTACTCTCATTAAAAGGGAGAGCAAATACTTGATATCTTTCAGGTTCTACAGAATCAGGTTCTACAGAATTAGAACAAGCATAGAAAAGAGGCATCAAAAGTAAAAATATATTTTTTTTCATATTAAGAAATTTAATTATTAAGCTTAAAACTAATCATAATAATTACTTAATTACCAATTAATTAAACTACCCCCATTTATGTTTTAGTATCTAAAAAAGACAAAGCCTAACAAACTGCAGCTCCCAACTATATTTAATTGACAAGTACTTTTTACTTACAGCCATGAGAGGCTTATTTGTTAAAAACTAGCTGGACCGGAAGTGATTCTCCATGTCATGAGTCAATTTACAATCTCAAATGAAATAGCGAATATTACGCTTATTGTCCCAAGATTTATTATGATTATTTTCGGCTTAATAATTGCTGAAATCTGAGAAATTGAAAGTATGAAAGTATCCATTTTTGAACCTTGTCCTGCGAACTGGGAGAACATGCAAATCAAACTTCATGCAAGGCATTGCGACCAATGTGATAAATCAGTGGTTGATTTTACAAAAAAAAGCAGGGCGGAAATCATCACCTATTTAATTGAAAACCCAAATGGTTCCGTTTGCGGCAGAATGAACCAACAGCAATTTGATATTAAAGAAGAAGATCTTCCGGAATTGATTTCAATACTTAGCCAACCAAGATTTCGCGCTAATGCATTTTTAATATTGGCAGTGGTTTGCTCAAGCTTGTTCTTTTCCTGTGAGAC
>JBILCD010000129.1:0-6721 GCA_044353285.1 Crocinitomicaceae bacterium
AAGCGAATTGAAATAAGGGCACCGTAAAGCAGCTCGCAGAGATCGCTGAAACGGTATTATTTCAAGAGTGGAGTGTATTAAAGAATAATCAGCGACTTGATTTTTTCGTTCTTTTGTATCAAGACAAAAGGACAAAGAAAATAAGGTCCGATTTATATCGGACAAAAGAGTTTATTTAAGGTAAAAAAGGATATGAATATGATCGGTAAAACCACCTACTTTGATTACTTGTGCCGAGCTTGTCGAGGTATGTCGAAGTGTGCCCGTCGTTAACAGATGATACCCTTTCAGGGGTTTAATGCTCAGAAATAGTGTCAAACTATTATTCTATTCACTACTAAAATAATAAAAAAACGTTTTATAGTGTCCAGCACCTCAAAATAATTTTAACCGAGTTTTTTATTTGATTTGGATTGCAAAAAAAATAAAAATCACTCGATTTCGTATTCAAGAAGTGTCAAGAAAGTGTCATCTAACATTTGCACAACCACTTCAATAGTTCCTGGTGTTTTTGTGTTCAATGTATAATTCCATCCCTCACTTGTCTTATTAAAAGGAATCCATTCCTCCTCATCCACAATTAAGAATACCTTATTTAATTCTATAGATTCTATAGTAAAGGTATGAGGTTTTCCCTTTTTTAGAAGGCGTTCTGTTGGAGCTTTTATTAAGATGTTTTCTGAAAGAGAATAATATTTTGGAATGTCAAGGACTTTTTTTTCTTTAATTTTCAGCAAAAGCTCATCCGCATTTAACCATCCCGACGAGAAGGCAGTTGGAACAATATTTGGCATTTCTAAAAATGTTTCAAATGAAATGGTGGGAATTATAAATTGCTTGTCATTTTCTTCTGGTAGATGCGAAAAAATCGAAATCTTCGGATCTACATTAAACCAGTCATTTCCAACTTCTTTCTTACTTACTAATTTACCTTTGTTATTGGTAGTTCCGTAGCCTTGTCCCCAAGTAGCGTCAAAAATTTTCCAAACACCTTCAATATTAATGGCATTCCAAGCATGATTGGAAGCATCCTCTATATTATCGTATGAGTCACCCTCGTAATCGTATCCTTTCGCTAAACCGCTTAGTGTACTAATTTTGAGTCCCAACTTCTCTCCCAAGGCCTTATATAGATTAGCAAAACCAGCACAAACGGCAAGCTTGTTTTTTATAACACCTTCAGCTGAATTATCTCCATATTTCTTTGCATTATTATATCCATGATCATCGTAATTGATGTTTTCTGCCAACCAAACATAGATCATTCTTGCTTTTTCCAATTCGCTTGCTTCCTTCAGAAGAAAATAGTTTGCTAATTCGTCAATTGTTGCTGTCTTTTTTGGGTATGCTTTGGCATAGTCATCGATGCTCGTAAAATCAACTTGAGCATTAAATAAAAACGGAAAAAAGAAAATTAAATAGAGGGGAATAAATTTCATAGTGTTTTGGATTATATTTTTTTAAATTTCGTCAGAAAGATTCGATAAAAATTAAATTTAACAAAACTATAATTCTGATTATTAGGTTTACTGCAACATCCTTTGGATAATCTACTCAATTAAATTGATGCTTAATTCAAATTATACCTTATATTTACTTACATATTGCAAATGCATTCGATTGCCATGAGGAAACATTTCTTACTTTATTTTATCTTACTAATCGGCTTTATTTCCTGTCGGGCGGATAAGGTAGTGGAAAAAAAATACAAAACAAAGTATGTGATTGTACTAGTTGTCGATGGGCCGAGGTATTCGGAAACTTGGGGAGATACAAGTCATCAATACATTCCATTTATGCATAGTGTACTAGCTCCTCAAGGTGTGGTACATAATCAGTTTTATGCGCTTGGCGAAACCTATACAACCAACGGTCACGCAGCATTAAGTACAGGAATTTATCAATCCATTAATAATGGTGGACAAGAGCTTCCAATTCGCCCATCTTTTTTTCAGCATTGGTTAAAACAGCATCCTGAAGACAAATCACTAGCTTGGATAATAGCCAGTAAAGATAAGTTAGAGGTGCTTTCCAATTGCACTGAATATGGTTGGAAAGATAAATTCAGACCTTCTGTTGATTGTGGTAATGCAGGTCTTGCAACTGGCTACCGCCACGACTCCATTACCCAAATGAAGGTAATGTCAACCTTACAAAATAGTCATCCTAAACTCCTTTTAGTGAATTATCGTGAACCTGACTTTTCTGGTCATGCCGGTAATTGGAAGGGGTATTTGAAAGGTATTATTAAAACCGACGAGTATGTTCATGCTATATGGCAGTTCATTCAAAATGATCCTTTCTACAAAGACAATACAACCTTGTTCGTGACCAATGACCATGGCCGGCATTTAGATGGCATTTCGAATGGATTTGTTTCCCATGGTGATAATTGCGAGGGTTGTCGGCATATTAACTTATACAGTTTTGGACCCGATTTTAAAAAAGACCTTGTTTCTCCAATAAATAGAAATTTGGTAGACGTTCATGCAACGATTTTGGAATTACTTCACATAAGGGGGGCATACACCGATGGAAATATAATGTTAGAATTATTTAATTAATTTTTATGAAATATTTCAAAATTCGTGTTAATTTTAGTTTTTATAATCTATAAATTAATTTTATGTTAAAATCTTTTATCACTCTTTTTATCCTTAGTGCTGTATTCATTAGTTGCCAAAATAATGATAGCAAAATAGAAGAATTAGAAAAACAAATACAAAAACAAAATGAAGCTGCAGCAAAGGCCCGAGAAGCTGATTTAAATAAATCGTTGGCGGAAAAAGATTCTAAAATAATTGAAATTATGGCGGAAAAAGATTCTGAAATAAATAATTTAAAAGAAAAGAAAAAAGCAATTACTAACTCAAGATATTTTGCTGCAGGTGCTGGACTATATCCTGAAGGTTCTCAGCGAAATTTATCTTATTATGATGTTCAATATTTGAGCTCAAGAGATCTTAAAATTATGCGAAACGAAATTTTTGCGCGGCACGGTTATATTTTTCAAACATCGGACATGATTCAGCATTTTAGTCAGCAGTCATGGTATAGACCTTTGAATAATGATGTGACAGCTTATTTGTCTAAAATAGAGAAAGAGAATGTTGATTTTATTAAAATGTATGAATAAATTTTCGTGACTGACCCGACTGGCGCACAAACATCTGAAATCCTTAAATTAACCAACAGCGAATTAAAGTTGCGTATTAGTCTGAATGGTGAAGAAATAGTATCATCCTATACCGCGCAATAATATTATTTTATCTTTTTTTAGTTGCTCCATTTTACTTAATCCACGATTTTTGCTAATTTTGGAAGGTGATTTCATTCGATATTTTCACGGAAATTTCATCTCCTTCTGATTTTGAAACCCTCGCTTTAGAGACTTATCATTATCAAAAGACACATTGTAAGGTTTATGGAGACTATGTTCGATTACTCAATCGTCCTGATCCAATGTCTTTGAATGAAATTCCATTTTTACCCATTGAGTTTTTTAAGCAGCATTCTATTCTTTCGGATACATTTGATAATGCAGCAGCAATTTTTAAAAGTAGTGGTACGGGAGGGGATGCTCGAAGCACTCATTATGTGGCTGATCTCAACGTATATAAAAAATCCTTTTCATTGGCATATCGGCAAGCAATAGGTCCCCCTGAAAACCAAGTTATCTTGGCCTTATTACCCAATTATCTTAGCCAAGGAGATTCAAGTTTAGTTTTCATGGTCAATGAACTGATTTCTCAATCCAATAATTCCTTATCTCAATTTCTGTTGGGAGATGTCGTTACGCTAAAAATGGCTTACTTAGAGGCAATTTCCTTAGGAAAAGTTCCAGTAATTATTGGTGTATCTTATGCCTTATTAGACATAGCCGACCACGGTGTAGATTTAGCCGAAGCGATTGTAATTGAAACGGGTGGAATGAAAGGTCGCCGTGAAGAACTCTCCAAAGCGGAATTACATGCAATTTTAAAAGAAAAATTGAATTTGTCTTCTGTTTATTCTGAATATGGTATGACCGAATTACTTTCTCAAGCATATAGTAAGCAAGATGGTGTTTTTCATTGTCCGCCATGGATGAAAGTTGTAATTCGTGACGTGTATGACCCTTTTCAATTTCAGGAAAAAGGAAAGCGAGGAGGTGTAAACATCATTGATTTAGCAAATATGTATAGTTGTAGCTTTATTGCTACACAAGACATGGGAAGGTTAGTAGAAGAAGGTTTCGTTTTAGAAGGCCGCATAGAAATGGCAGATTTAAGGGGATGTAATCTACTAATCGATTAGTGAATCAAAACTTTATGTTAATTTTGAATTAATCATGACAATACAAACAATACTTATTCTTGCTGCGACTGGTCTTATGGCGGGTATTTTAAGTGGATTTGTTGGCGTTGGCGGCGGAATCATCATTGTGCCGTCTTTGGTATTTCTGTTGGGCATGTCGCAGCATAGTGCGCAAGGAACTTCCTTATTTGTCTTGTGTCTGCCGGTTGTCTTCTTGGCTCTTTTTAACTATTGGAAGGAAGGTCAAGTCAATTGGAAATTTGGATTGATTATCGCCATTACTTTTTTTGTAGGTGGATTTGTCGGTTCAAAGCTATCGTTAAAACTTTCACCAAGTCTTGTGCAAATTATATTTGGGCTGATCATGGCGTATGTTTCATTTCGCCTATTATTTGCCGGATTTTCAACGCTCTCTTCCGATGAATCCTGAGCTATTTAGTATTGTTTCCAAACACGCTGAAGCTATTTACCTTAAGGTAAAAGGATATAGGGAGCATCTACACCAATTTCCTGAATTATCATATCAAGAATTTGAAACAATGGCTTTTGTTTCTGAGCGCTTAAGAGAATTAGGTATTCCGCATGAAACAAAGATCGGTGGAACTGGCGTCGTTGGTATTATTCGAAATGAGCGTCATGCCCTTGATGCTTCTTGTGTTGCGCTTCGAGCTGATCTAGACGCTTTGCCCATCCAAGAGGTTAATGACATGCCATATTGTTCTAAGCGGCCAGGAATAATGCATGCTTGCGGTCACGATTTTCATACAGCAACGCTTTTAGGAGTCGCCGAACTATTAATGAGCATTAAAGACGAACTTCCTCATCCCGTTAAATTGATTTTTCAGCCCGGGGAAGAGAAAAATCCTGGCGGTGCAACACTGATGATTGCTGATGCTGTGCTCGAAAACCCTAAGGTTTCTCACTTATTTGCCCTACATGTTTTTCCGGATTTAATGGCAGGAGAGCTTGGCTTAAAAGGTGGGCTTTATATGGCTTCTTGTGATGAAATTCATTTGTCGATTAACGGTGTTGGTGGTCATGGTGCCGTGCCAGCAAAATGTGTCAATCCATTATCTATTGCGGCAGAAATTATAATATCGACTGAAGAAATTTTAACTAGTGAAAAGCCACACGACGTTCCACAAGTAATTTCTTTTGGTCGAATGGAAGCTCTTGGTTCAACGAATGTAATTCCATCTTCAGCTATCTTGAAAGGTACTTTTCGCACCATGGATGAGGGTTGGCGTAAAAAGGCACACGGTCTAATGACTCAAAATTTTGAAAAGCTCGCTGCGAAATATGGAGGAACTATCGATATCGATATTTCAATTGGTTATCCATTTTTGCATAATGATGAAGGACTTACCGACAAGGCAAAAAAAAGCTTTGAAACCTTTTTTGGTCCTCAAAATGTAATTGATTTACCCCTGCGAATGACTTCTGAAGATTTTTCTTTTTATAGTCAGCTAGCACCAGTTTGTTTCTATCGTATTGGTGTTGCGGATAAGAATAAGTCGGTAAATTACGGCGTGCATCACCCAAAATTTGATGTAGATCCAATGTCATTACTCACTGCAATGAAATCCTTTGCGACCTGTGCTTTCATAGAATTGTGATGCGTTTTATTATTCCCCTCATATGTTTAATTACCTTGTTTTCGTGTTCGAAAGAAAAGCGTTACACTAAAGTATTAAAGGGTACCTGGCAAATTGAGTTGGTGAAGCTTCAGGATAATGAAGGCTTTTCATTTTTTGACAAACACGCTGTTGGTAGCTTAGTTATCGGTGATAATCAATTGGTGAGTGGCGCTATTTATTCTTCATTCGCAGGTAATTCAGGGCAACTAATGGATACCTTTCAACTTGCTGGACATTATTTTTTAACGCTTAAAAACGAAGAAATAAATTTTGTTCTTGGGCAAGACACCCTCAAAGCGCGCTTATTTTTACTTACCAATACAGACTTGGAATTTGAATATTACAATGCCTTAAAATCGAAGCGAGTGCGCTACATTTTTAAGAAAATTTAATTCATCTATTACAAATCATTATAAAAATGATGAATACTTTTTTAACAGCCCGATGGGAAAATCTAATTATGGCAAATTACGAGGTGAATCCCGACGTATTATTGCCTTATTTACCTAAAGGTGTTGAGCTTGATTTTTTTGATGGTAAAACCTATGTCAGCTTGGTGGGATTTATGTTTAAAAAAACAAAAATTTTTCACATTCCTATTCCTTTCTTAGGAACATTTGAAGAAGTTAATCTTCGTTTTTATGTAAAGCGAACGGAAGGAGATACCATTAAGCGAGGTGTTGTGTTTATTAATGAAACCGTACCCTCCCAATTGGTAGCTTGGCTTGCTAATAAATTATATAAAGAACATTATATTGCTATTCCAACAAAAAATAAAATTGATATAT
>JBILCD010000130.1:0-6694 GCA_044353285.1 Crocinitomicaceae bacterium
AACGACTCCCCATTGGCAACCAACCTTGACAAAACGAAAATTGAAGGGAGAAAATAAAAATGGTCATCAAAAAAAAACGTTCTCTAATACTGATCATTCGAGACAAAGTGAAATGCATTAATTCTAATTAAAGTGTTTAACAAAGGCCTAAAATTACGTTTTATATCCTAAAAAAAAAGTACATTAGAGTTAATGAGAGAAAAAAATAATCAAGCCTTGATTTAACCTTAAAAATAACCTCGATCTCTATTCACAAATTAAACTCGAGCAACTAAGATTTCCTCAACTGTTGTATATTTGAAAAATAATTAATTATCATGTCAAGCCCCAAAGTAAAAAATACTTCTGATCGTGAATTTGATTGGAAAGAAAAAGTTCTTGGTGAATTGAATAAAGGCGATGTCACCCATAATTTTCATAATAAAATTGAAGATGTATTCATTACAATCGAAGATGGGCTATCGCATTCTTCTGTGGAAGTAAGTAGTTGGAATACTGCTGCATCTAATGATTGGAAAATAAGTGCTGAATTCGACGTTTTAGATGAAAAAAAGAGCAATCAAACTATATTAGAAACATTACTTAATGGAGCAGATACCATTTATGTTTCATCAAGTAAATCTTCAATAGATTGGGACGTTTTATTTGAAGAAATTGAATTCCAATACATTCAATTTTTTATATCTATCGCTGATCAAAAGCTCTTTACATCCTTTAAGAGTTGGTATAAGCATCAAGAAAATATAACTGTACTCATCAACTTTATGAGTGTTAATGATCCTACGGAATTCATACACACTATTGCGTCAAGCAAGGTTCCTATAAAAATAGTAGCAGATGGATTTTCACTCCAACAATGCGGTGCCAATGCAAAACAAGAACTTGCTTTTATTATAAACAACCTACACGAATCGATTTTATTACTTGGCGAGCATAAAAACATTGACTTTCAATTGCATGTTGGTATTGGTTCAAATTTCATGATAGAAATTGCGAAATTCCGAGCACTAAAGAGCCTGGCGAATTCTGTCTTACACGCGTATGATGTACCTACCAATTCCTTTGAAATAGTTGGTGTAATTGGATGGACAAACAAATCGCTAAAAGATTCAACTACGAATCAACTTAGGCAAACTACAGAAGCATTATCTGCGGTAATTGGAGGTGTTGATTACCTTCAAATTCATCCATTCGATGGTCAAAGTAATAATGGGACAACTATCTTTTCTCAACGAATGGCACTCAATATATCGTCCATTTTAAAAGAAGAAAGTTATCTAAAATTAGTAAAAGATGCCTATAGAGGAAGTCATTATGTTGAAAATCTGACTGAAAAAATAGGTGATGATGCCTGGGATATCTTTAAACAGTTAGCCTCTTTTAATGAATTTATTTCTTCAGAAAAAATAGATTTCATCGCTGGAATGGTGCGTAAAACGACAAAGCAACGTTGCGAAGAATTCATTCAAAAAGAAAGGAAAATAATCGGCATGAACGTTTTTCAAGATTTAGATCTAAATGCCAACACATGGAAAGAAGAGAAAACATTTCTTGGATTAGAAACATTCCGTTATGATAAAATTGAGATGCTATGAAAAGAGTGAATTTTAATAGCGTAAATTGGAAAGAAGCCATAGATAATTCTCAAACAATTGAAAAAATATCCACTGAAATTTGTGATGGAATAAGTGTGCCTAATTATTTTGAAAAAGAAAGCCCTAAAGAAGCAGAATTATCAGGCGTCATTCCTTTCAAAAGAGGACCCTACGCTTCGATGTATTTATCAAAACCATGGACAATAAGGCAATATGCAGGATTTTCTACTGCGGAAGACTCCAATTCATTTTATAAAAAAAATCTCAAAGAAGGCCAAAAAGGCTTGTCAGTAGCCTTTGATTTAGCGACCCATCGTGGCTATGATTCAGACCATCCACGTGTACTTGGAGACGTTGGAAAAGCAGGGGTAGCAATAGATACGATTGAAGACATGAAAATTTTATTCAAGGATATTCCCTTAGATGAAATGTCTGTTTCCATGACGATGAATGGAGCGGTTTTACCCATATTAGCTTTTTACATAGGCGCGGCTCTTGAGCAAGGTGTTGAAATAAAAAAATTATCTGGAACAATACAGAATGATATTTTGAAAGAATTCATGGTGCGCAATACCTATATCTATCCGCCAAAATCCTCCATGAAAATTATTGCTGATATTTTTGATTATTCGTCGCGCAACATGCCGAAATTTAATTCCATTTCAATTTCGGGATATCACATGCACGAGGCTGGAGCAACTGCGGCAATCGAACTTGCATATACCTTAGCAGACGGATTAGAATACATAAGAACAGGATTAAAAGCAGGATTAAAAATAGATGAATTTGCGCCGAGACTAAGTTTCTTCTGGGCAATCGGGATGAATTTTCAAGTTGAAGTTGCTAAATTAAGAGCGGGTCGTAAACTTTGGGCAAAGCTCTTGGAACAATTTGAACCCAATAATCCAAAATCATCGATGCTAAGAGCACATTGTCAAACATCTGGATGGTCATTAACCGAACAAGATCCCTATAACAACGTCACCCGAACTTGCATTGAAGCATTAGCCGCAGTTTTAGGAGGGACACAATCGCTGCACACCAATGCACTAGATGAAGCCATTGCTCTTCCCACCGATTTCTCAGCACGAATCGCACGAAATACGCAATTGTTTCTACAGCATGAAATCGGCATACGGGAATTTATCGATCCCCTTGGTGGAAGCTATTATATCGAATACTTAAGTGAAGAACTGACTTCAAAAGCTGAATTATTAATTAAAGAAGTCGAAGAGCTTGGTGGAATGGCCGCAGCTATAGAAACAGGAATTCCAAAAATGAGAATCGAAGAGGCCGCTGCAAAAAAACAAGCGAAAATAGATGCCGGATTGGATGTTATCGTTGGGGTGAATCGATTTACTAATTATGAAAATACCGATCTCGAATTGCGGGAAGTAGATAATGCTAATGTACTGATGCAACAACTAAATAAATTAGCGGAAATTAAAGAAAATCGGGATAATCAAAAGGTGGCAAAATTACTCAAGCAGCTGGAAAAAGCTGCAAAAGATGGTAAAGAAAATTTACTCGAACTAGCCATAAAATGTTCATTAGCTAGGTGCACTTTAGGAGAAATATCAGATGCCCTTGAAAATGTATTCGGACGATATAAAGCCAAAATAAATACCATAAGTGGGGTTTATGAAAAATTAATTATGAAAAATGAACACTTTATTAAAGCAAAAGAGCTTTGTCTCCAATTTGCCGAATTAGAAGGTAGAAGACCACGGATTTTAATTGCAAAAATGGGTCAAGATGGCCACGACCGAGGTGCTAAAATAATAGCAACTGCTTTTGCAGACATTGGATTTGATGTAGATATGGGACCATTATTTCAAACGCCTGAGGAAGTAGCAAAACAAGCCATTGAAAACGATGTGCATATCGTTGGCGTTTCTTCTCTGGCCGCAGGCCATAAAACATTAGTCCCGGCTTTAATTTCTTGCTTGAAATTAGAAGGGAGAAGCGATATTCTAGTGGTCGTTGGAGGGGTCATTCCTAAGCAAGATTATGCTTTTCTTAACGATCAAGGAGTTTTTGGAATCTATGGTCCAGGAACGGTTTTGGCAACAGCTGCGCAAGAAATATTATTACTCTTAATATCAAGTCATAATTAAATTGTAAATTCGGCATAGAAATTGAAATAATTGCCCCAAATTTTTAACTATGAAAAGATTATTTTTATCCACAATTTTGTCCCTTTGTAGCATAATTTCTATTTACGCTCAAACGATTGAAATTACAGCAGCTAATAGACTTGTTGAACCTGTATTTGAAAGATCTGTTAAACCTGAGAACATAGTTGAACTCAAGAGCTCCTTAAAAAACACCAAAGGCAAAGCTTCGTATTTGTGGGCGATCAGCGGTAGTAAAGGAAAAGATTGGGATTTTGAATCAGGATCAAGTGAATCAAGTTCTTCCATTAAAGTTACATTCAATCGTCTTGGGAATTACACGGTTACATTAACTGTAATTTTTGATAAAAACAGCGATAATGAAACGGAACTTGAAACAGAAGTTGAAGATTATATTACCGTGCGAAGTGTCTTCCCAGAATTGGCTTCTCTGTATGCACAAAAACCAAAACCAAATTATGAAAAGTTAGTATTAAGAGCTTCTGATTATACTGCGAAGCCAAAATATTCATCTGATCCTACACCCTATTTATTTTTAGCAAAAGGACTTTATGGTTTGGTGAAAGAAGGAAATTCAGACCCGAAATTTGAGGATGCAATTGAAGAGTCCATAGCAAGCTTACAATCGGCTGTAGAACTCGACTTAAATGGCGTATTAAATGATGTGGAACATCAAAATTTTATTAATGAACTCGAGTCTTATCTATTAAGAGAATACCTCGAAGTACAACTTGACGGCAAACCAATTGAATTGGGAGAAGCCATTGACTTATACAAACAAACTACCCTAAATCCAATTGCCATAAATTTTCTTGATGCCTATTGTAAATATCAATCAAAGAATATTAAAGGTGCTAACCTAATTTGGGCTAATGAAATCCCAAAACTTTTAAAATACGAGCGAATTGAAGTTGATGGAAATTACACCAATTCGTTCATAAATGAACTCGGAAAGACCATCCAAATGACGGAGAGTGATATTACCGTTTTGAAATATGGCATTATGTATTCGGCAAGTATACTCAACACGCGTGATAAAGATCCGGATAAGACGGCGTGCCCAATACTGCGTAAAGTAGACCCGTGGTTTCAATTTGAGAAAGATTTTAGAGACCTATTTGAAGGATTGCCTTTTTCAAGCTGTATAATAAAATAAACACCCAATACTTAATAACTTTCTTTTTCCCTTATTCAAGGTGAAATTTCTTGTTATACCTTTAATGTATGAAGAGAATTTTGCAGTTTTTAAAGAATAAGTATATCATAACGATATTTATATTTTTAATCTATGGTTTATTTTTAGATGACACCGATGTGTTTTCAATATTTCACAACCTCAATAAACAAAATCAAATAAATACGCAAAATCAAAATATGACAAGGCAACTAAAGGAGACAAAAAAAACCCTTGGGCTCTTGACTAATATTAATTATTTAGAAACTTACGCTCGTTCAAAAAAATTTTTCAAGCAAGAAAACGAAGATATTTTCGTGATTAATTATAAATGATTTTCGAAATTAAATAGTCAGGGAAATAAAATTTGATTATTTGATTACAAGAATAATTAGTTCTTGCCATTTTCATCGCCCCTTCTTGACACAATCCAACTCCATGGCCAAATCCACGACCACTTATTACCATGTATTCCCCGTCTTTTCTTACGCTGAAATACGTTGATTTTAATTTAAATTTTTCGCGTAGTTCCTTTAATGGAATACCAAAACTTGGTTCAATATAAAATCCTTGTCGTTCGTCTTGTTTGAAATTATTTAATAAGTGTAAACTTAGGCTATCATCTATGGGGAAATTATATTTTTTAACAATAAAACTTACCCAATCAATATATGGTATTGATTTAGTCCATGTAGCTTGCTTGGAGTATATACAAAATGTGTCTTTAAATGAAGTCAAGCCTTCGATACTTTCTTTCCATATATGTGAAGGATCACATGTTTGTCCGCCGCAATTTGCAGAAAAAAAGGTGGGGGCATATTTGTCATTTTTGTCGCTCAATATTTGATGACCAGTATTACTAACTGCCGAGTCTATTATTGGATTATTTAATCTTTTGTTATGATATACCTGACAATGGACCTTATCACATAGTTGAAAGCCATCAAGCTTATGCTTGCCTTCATTTTTTTTAGCATATGTCCTACTTATGATTGCTTGCACTTTATAATATTCATAGTGTTGCGATGAGCCAGCTTCAGATTCAATTACACCTTCCAAATAAGCCTCCAGATCAATATTATTAATAACCCGAACACCTGATTTTCCAGCTGAAATTTCAAAATCACCTTCATATTGTCGTGAATTAAACCCAGGACTGATACCCGTTAACTGAATTGATTGCTCTTCAAACAATGCGTATAAAAATAAATTATTGATATTATCATAACTATTTCCTTGAAAATTAACGGTCATTTTATTAGGGGACACATAAATAACATCAATGATGTCGGTTGAATTTGCAAAACCCAAATAACTAGAGTCTGTCATTACATGATAATTACCTAATGCTTTGTTGATCTTTAGTTTTTTAATTTCAAACTCAGATAATAAACCAATGTGCATTTGTTGAGCAAATACGCATTGTGACATAGAAAAGAATAGTAATGCTAAGAAAAGTTTCAATTAGTTAATAATTGGTTAGATCATTTAATACCATTAGTATCAAAAAAAGTTTCAAGAATATCCTCTGCTACTCTTTTACTAGCACCATTCTGACCCAGTAAAGTGGCTAGATTTTGATAATCAAGCAAAATCTCTAAGCGCTTGGGTCGATCTACCTCAATTAGACGCAATTGTTGAACCATATTATCAACCGTACAATTTCCTTGAATTAATTCGCACACGACTTCTTTATTCATGATGAGATTTGCCAATGATATGTATTTGATTTTAACCAATAGTTTGGCTATAGCAAATGATAATGGCGAACTTTTATAGCATACTACCTG
>JBILCD010000131.1:0-6654 GCA_044353285.1 Crocinitomicaceae bacterium
AACTCATGCACAACGATTTAGAAATAAATCCATCCATATACTCCAAAAAAATAAATCAACTTTTATGGCTATTTGCCATGATACTTCCCATTATATTTATTCCTCTTAATGTACAATTTAATGTCTTTATTATTATCAAGGGTATTCTACTATTTTGTACTGGAGTCATCCTTTTTTGCCTGCTTATTTTAGAAAAAAAATGGGATAAAACAGCCATTATAAAAGTTTTTTTAGTCCTCTTAACCTTGCAATTTATCTCGTCTATATTTGCAATTAAACCATTCCTAGCATTCGTTGGATTTAATTCTAACGCTGGGAGATTTGAAGGCTTTGTCACATTATTTTCGTACGGAATTTTATTTTACGCAGCTAAAAACCACATGGTTATTACAAAAAAGAGAATAATCGTTTTCTTTTCAAGCCTCACCATAATTCCACTTTATGCCTTAATACAATATTTGAATTTTGATCCAATGGTTATTTATTGGCATTATACTAAAATGATCTTTTCAACTATTGGCAATCAGAATTTTTTAGGAACCTTAGAGGTAATGCTGTCCATACTTGCTTTATGCATATTCATTAAAACTAAAAAATGGTATTATGGGCTTTTCTTTTCTCTTTTCTTCGCAACATTGCTAATGTCACAAACTCGAAGCGCATGGATAGGCTTTTTTATTGTATTGCTACTCATCATGGTTTCTGTTCTTTCTTTTAATCGAGATAAGATTAAATACTTTGGAATTGCACTCGCCATAATGGCAGCTATAGCTTTAGGATTGAATGCGCTGAAAGATAATGTTTTAGTTAAACGTTCTAATTCAATGAAAAAAGAACTTGAAATGAAAAATGAGTTTGGTGGATCTGGACGCCTTGCCATTTGGAAAATGACTTTTAATACAGTTAAAAATCATCCGTATTTAGGTACCGGACCAGAAAACCTATTGGAAGCATTAGTAACAGAACAGAAAAAGGAAGCAGATAATTATTACAAAGTTAAAAAACAAAAAGTTGATCGAGCCCATAATGAATACCTACATATTGCAGCAGTTACTGGAATACCGGCGTTAATTTGTTATTTATTGATGTTGTTTCTCATCCTTAAAAAAAATATTAAATTTATTTTTAAGGATAAAATTCAGACAGCACTTCTTTTTGGAGTGATAGGGTACTTAATCCAAGCGTTTTTTAATATTAGCGTGGTATCTGTTGCACCAATATTTTGGATTCTTTTGGGCCTACTGGCAAAGACCAATGAAGATCCTCTAACAAATTCCGAAAAAGTTATTGCTAGCTAGGCTTCTTAAGAAAGAAAAACAAGTAACTTTGCAAATAAAAGATGAGAAAAGGATCAAAAATATACAGCGTTTTGCACTTTCTTTGCCCTAAATGTCATGAGGGTCGTTTTTTTATTTCATCTCCTTACCGCCTAAAAACAACAGGAGATGTATTAGAAACATGTGACAAATGTGGAAATAATAATATGCTGGAACCTGGGTTTTATCAAGGAGCAATGTATGTTTCATATGCACTTGGGGTGGCTTTATTTGTAGGTATTTGGGCTGGAACAAGCTTGTTTACTCCAGGCATGCAGTCGTGGCTTCAAATAAGTATTGTCGCGATTTCATCGATTGGATTGAGCCCATTGCTCTATTCTCTATCCAAAATAATATATGCAAATATCTTTATAAGATATGATATGGATGCAGTAGCAAAGCATACAAAACCGACCAAATAATACGAATCCATATAAAGTTTAACCTTATATTTTTGGTGTGTTTGTGTAGAAAAAATGATGTTTATAATCGGAAGGATGAGCAAAAGAATATGTTCTAAACGAAAAATACTTACCTTCACTAAGCATTTTATACAATTTGTTTCATATTGATTTTAAAAACATGAAAAAAAAAGTTCTTTATGGGTCAATTCTCTTGATTCCAATTCTTTTAGCATTTATCCTTTTAAAAAAAGAGAGTGAACCTAGTATAAGTAAAACCATACCCCTCAAATCAAATAAGCAAATTGAGAGTGATTCAGTCATAACCTTAATAGCAGTAGGCGATATTATGATGGGTACTAATTACCCAAATGATTCAAAATTGCCACCAAAAGGAATCAATTTATTGGATTCAGTAAAGAGTTATTTAAGATTTGGCGATATTACATTTGGCAATCTAGAAGGAACAGTTTTAAATTCAGGTGGCACTCCAAAGCATTGTAGCAATCCTTCAGTTTGTTACGCCTTTCGCCAACCAACTTATATAGTAGATCATTTGGTAGATGCTCATTTTAATTTAATGTCTGTTGCCAATAATCACATGGGCGATTTTGGGGAAGTAGGGCGCAAATCTACCTGTGAAATTTTAACTAAAAATAAGATTACGCATGCAGGTTTGGAAATTGCACCTTGGGATACAATGACCGTAAAAGGACTGAAAATTGGCTTTACTGGATTTGCTCCAAATACAAATTGTCAAAAGATTTCCGATTATGTCTTATTGAAATCCACTGTTAAAATGCTTGATAAAATGTGTGATATTGTCATCGTATCATTTCATGGAGGTGCAGAAGGAACAAGTAAAACTCATGTACCAAGAATGGAAGAACTTTTTTTAGGGGAAAATCGAGGTGATGTTTATAAATTTGCCCATGCAGCTATTGATGCTGGCGCAGATGTCGTTTTAGGACATGGCCCGCACGTCACACGAGCTGTCGATTACTATAAAGGTCGATTTATTACTTATTCAATGGGTAATTTTTGCACCTATGGTAGTTTCAACCTAAAAGGAATGACTGGCATAGCACCAATGTACCAATTGCAAATAAGAAGAGATGGATCGTTTAAGTCAGGGAAAGTAATACCAATTATACAACTTGGAGAAGGAGGTCCGCTGGTAGATCGAAAGAAAAGTGTCTTTGCTGAAATTTTATCATTAACGAAAACTGACTTCCCAGAAATAGGGTTTTCAATGGATCAAGAAGGTAATTTCTTTTTTAAATAATCACTTCTTTTCTGACAACATAAATTCAGAAGTCTGATGAAAAGTAATATCTGGATAATCTTGCTCAGCCATCGTAAGCAAGAAAGGAGTTTCAGCTAAAAATATCAAATAACCATCTTTATCGCTTGCCATGCTAGACGATTTTGCGCGTTCAAAAGCAAGTAGTTTTTCAGGTTTTTCCGCTGTTACCCAACATGCCTTAAAGAAATTTCGATGAACAAAGCGACAATTCGCGCCATATTCATGAATTAATCGATAATTAATCACCTCAAATTGAAGTTGTCCAACCGTACCAACAATTTTTCGATTTCCCGGCTGCTGAATAAATAATTGCGCCACCCCCTCATCAATAAGCTGCCGAATTCCTTTTTCTAATTGCTTAGATTTCATTGGATCTAAATTCTCTAATTCTTGGAAAATTTCTGGTGAAAAGCTAGGTATCCCTTTATAAAAAAATTTTTCGCCTGAACTTAAAGTATCGCCAATTTTGAAATTCCCAGTATCGTAAAGTCCCACTACATCACCAGGATATGCCTCATCAATGATGCTCTTATCTTGAGCTAAAAAAGAGGTTGGATTTGAAAATTTTAGTTTTTTATCTAAGCGTACATGATAATAAAATGTGTTTCGCTCAAATTTTCCTGAAACAACGCGTAAAAAAGCAATTCTATCACGGTGTTTAGGATCAAGATTAGCATGAATCTTAAATACAAATCCCGAAAACGCTTCTTCATTGGGTTCAACGCGCCGAACATCTGTATCTCTTCCAATTGGAGAGGGAGAAATTTCGCAGAAGGTATCCAACAATTCTCTGACGCCAAAATTATTAACTGCGGAACCAAAAAATACGGGAGCAATATCGCCCGATAAATAGTCTTCGCGTTTAAATGGGTCGTAAACATTTTCAACTATATCTAATTCTTCACACAATTCAGCTGCTGCTTTTTCTCCAATAGTAGCCGCTAATTTCTCATCCTTTACATCCGAAATTTCCAATACCTTTTCTTCAATTTTTGTTTTATTTGCTGAAAACAAATTCAAACTTTGTTGATAGATATTATAAACTCCTTGAAATCGATCCCCCATTCCGATCGGCCAAGTAAGTGGTCGGACTTTAATCGCTAAGGTCTGTTCTAATTCATCTAATAAATCAAAAGCCTCCTTACCATCACGATCCATTTTATTGATGAAGACAATCACTGGGGTTTTGCGCATGCGACAAACTTCCATTAGTCGCTTCGTTTGCTCTTCCACACCATTGGCGCAATCAATTACTAAAATCACGCTGTCAACAGCCGTTAATGTACGAAAAGTGTCTTCTGCAAAGTCTTTGTGGCCAGGCGTATCTAAGATATTGATTTGCTTGTTTTTATATTGAAAAGCCATCACAGATGTCGCTACGGATATGCCTCGTTGCTTTTCAATTTCCATAAAATCGGAAGTGGCGGTTTTTTTAATCTTATTATTCTTAACTGCCCCAGCTGTTTGAATAGCACCACCAAAAAGCAATAATTTTTCCGTTAAGGTTGTTTTACCAGCATCAGGATGGGAAATAATCCCAAACGTTCTTCTCTTCTCAATTTGTACTTGATCACGCATGCACTATAGTGGTATAAAAAAACCGCTAGTTGCGGTTCTTAAATAGTAAATCTATACGATTAACTTAAATTATTTCACTCGAATTGAAATGAAATTCACCTTCAATTTGGGCGTTTTCATCCGAGTCAGAACCATGAACAGCATTCTTTGCCTTACTTTCAGCAAACGACTTTCTAATTGTTCCTTCTGCTGCATCTGCAGGATCAGTAGAGCCAATTAATGTTCTGAAATCAGCCACAGCATTGTCTTTTTCTAAAATTGCAGCTACAATAGGACCAGAAGTCATGTACTCAACCAACTCCATATAAAATGGACGTTCTGAATGTACCTCATAAAACTTCATCGCTTGTTCCTTGGTTAACTGCGTATATTTCATCGCTTTTATCGTAAAGCCTGAATGAATAATCAAGTCAATAATCTTTCCCATATGCCCATTTTCGATAGCATCAGGTTTTAACATTGTAAACGTTCTATTTGTCGTCATTTTTCTTAAATTTGAACGCAAAGGTACGTAATTATCAAAAAGGTTAGTTTTAATTTTTAAATCATTTTTTAGTATGAAAGGAATTATAGGCATGCTCCTTATCGGTTCAACTGTTCTATTTTGGAAGTGTACCGCTGAAAATAAAAAGGCGATCGTTGAAAAGAAGAAGCAAAATGATACGGAAATCAAACCTGTAGCTTCGGAAATCCCAATAGATTCTATAAAACTTGTAAATGAAGACAAGCCCAAAATTGAAGCAAAAAAAATTCGTCCCGAAAAGAAAATAGAGAGAAAGGAAGAAAAGAAGATCAAATCTGTTGAGCAGGAAATACCGGTATATGAAAATAAATTGCCCGAGGAATGGGAAAAAACCTTCTCCTCCGATAAAAAATGGATGGAATTATATGACTTAAGCAAAGAATCATTTATTAAAGGTTGGAAAAATGAATTTGACGCTAAACCAAGTTCTAAGATTAATAAAGACGAACTTGTATATGCTTATCGTAAGCGAATGGAGAATGCTTTTAATAAGTCACCCGAATTCATCGAATTTAGCGTGCAACGTTTTTCAAAAGACCCTGATTTTATATCTTTTATTAAGGCATCTCCAGACCAAGTGAAACCAAACTAGTTTGCTTTTCTTTTGGCGGCAAACTCAACAATAATCCCAATAGTTGGCTGTACAATTCCAGAGGCGTTTTCAACGAATTTGGACTTATATCGAGTCGGATCGTTGGGGTCTTCGATGGGAGTTCCATTATTATCGGTTTCTACCAAAAGAATAGGAGCTAATTTCGCTTTAAATCCGTAAGCATTTTGAATGTCTAAATAAAAATTTAAATTCATTCTATTCAAATATATTTTCTTGTCAACTCGCACATTGAGCTGATGAAAACTCGATTCTCGTTTCGTATTTAATGCATTGTAATCCAAAATACCAAAGCCATTTATGTCCCAGTTTTGCTTTAAGGTTGAAGTTTCTACGTCATAAGGTGTATAAGGTGATCCACCTGAGAATAACCACCTAAATCCTACTTCCCAACCTTTCTTGAAGCGCTTTCCTCCTGTGAAAGAAACAATGTTTTTACTGTCCCAAGCAGTTGGTACATATAGGTTATTTTTATCCTTGAATTCCGAAACAACAAATGTGTAGGCCAAAATAGCATAAAATCCTTTAAATAGTTTCTGTTGATATAAAAATTCTGCGCCATAAGTCCGCCCTTTCGAATTGGAAGAAACGGCTTCATTACCAACAATTCCAAAATCAGAACCAACATTAGCAAGGGATAATGAATCCTTGATTGAAAATGGGTATTTATCGTATTTCTTAAAGAAACCTTCTAGGGTGAATCGAGAATTTAATTTCGTTAAATATTCCGCGCCGAACACAAAATGATCTGCCTGAATGTAGGTAAGGTTATTTGATTTGTTAACTAAATCCCCTGCCATATCCCGGTAACCCAAAATAGTATAAGAAGGAAGTTGATGATACCTTGCAACGTTTGCATTCAAGGCAAAAGAGGGAGTAATTCGATAGTTGATGGAAAAACTCGGTGAAAGTTGATTGAA
>JBILCD010000132.1:0-6615 GCA_044353285.1 Crocinitomicaceae bacterium
TTAGTAGCGGGGACCGGAATATCCAGACCTGCTTCGCAGTCTGAATGAACCTAATGGTGGCTTTACTAAGAAAAGCCAGACCGCTTCTCGCTCTTCTTCGCTCTCATTCTGATTCTCACTCTGAAAGAAAAGCGCAAATACAAGAGCGAGAAAGAGTTTGAGAGTGAGGGTAAAAAGAAAAAGCGCTGTCACTTTCGTAACTGCGCTTTTCTTTTTAGTAGCGGGGACCGGACTCGAACCGATGACCTTCGGGTTATGAGCCCGACGAGCTACCAACTGCTCCACCCCGCAATATCTTTATATTGCTTTATTTTAATTTCTTTGTCGGGTTTTCATCCGACGAGCTACTCCCGAAAATTCGGGACTCACCCCGCAAAATATCTTAGTTATTATTTCAAAAACTAATTGCGGACTACAAAGATACATACAATATTTAAATCTCCTAATTAATCCATGAGTAACATTGCATTCTTAGTAAATTGACTTCGAGTATTCAGTTTAATTTTTACTCCAACAGAATGACTATTCATATTTACTTGAGTCAAGGGCGAAAATCCGTATTCGAACAAATAGGTAAGCACAAACACCTTTTTTATTCGCCCACCCAAACCAATTTGGATTCCTTTCATGGAAGGTGTTCCTATGAATAGATTAACGACATCGGCATAATTTAACTTCAGCATGACATCGTATAAAAAAGGAGAATAAAAAATCTTCGATAAGCGCAATGATGGCATCAGTGACCAATTTTGATGAAGCGTTAGTAGATACCGACCATAAACAGAATATTGGGTGCTAAAAGAGGAAGAGGAGCCAATGTCCACCCAATTTTTTGGACCGATATCATCAATCGCCAATCCGACTATATAATTCTTAGTTTTATAGGCTAAGCCAGCGGTAAACTGTGGTAAAAATTTAGACGAGAATCGCTGTAAAGTATTTTCTTGTTCATAGGTAGAAATCAAATCGGCATTGTATCCAACTTGAACCGCTCCAATCCCGATACCTAAGCTAAGTCGATCTTCGTTTTTCACTTGAATATTTACAGCACCTGCTATTTGCAAACGCGTATTAGAAAAAGTTCCAATTTGTTCATTCGAAATATTCAAGCCCATGCCAAACATAGCTGCATCACTTTTTCGATTATTGAAGGGTAATGATAAGGTTGCGTTCGTTGTCTTAGGAGCACCTTCAAAACCAAGCCATTGGGCTTTAAATCCAGCATATAATTCGGCATGCTGCTGTAATCCGTGGTGAGCAGGGTTAATTCCTCCCCAATTCATGAAAAAAGTCGTCGCATTTGGGGTCATTTGTGCCACGGAATAACTTCCAACACAAAATACGAAAAAGATGACGATACACTTTCTCATCATCGAATTATTGAAATTGTTCCTTTTTTCACCCCAAAATCTCCCCCAAGATTTAATATATAAAAATAGACCCCTTCAGGTAATTCACGATTATTAAAAATGCCTGTCCACGCATTTGTAAAGGTATAAGGGCGCGATTGATAAAGTTCTTGTCCAAAACGGTTCATGATGATCATTTCATTCGATGGATAATCGTTTATGTTTGGGATTATCCAAACATCGTTCTTTCCATCTCCATTAGGAGAAAATGTGTTTGGAATTCTAAAGCTTCCTTTTACAAAAACGGTAACATAATCTAACTTTTCGCATGTGCTTAGCGTTCCTTTCAACATGAAAGTAGTTGTTTCGTTTGGACTTGTGGTGGGCTGGATAATGAGTGGATTTGAAACTAAAAAACCTGGCGACCAATTCAATTGGCTAGCTGTAGAGCTTGACTGAAATTGAACCGTGCTTCCTGAATCAATATATAAATCCGGCCCTGCATCTAGCGCAAAACTATTGACTAAAATCGGATTTGATGAACTTGTTAGCACTAAAATGGAATCTATTGCTACTTGGCAACTTACTTGAACTTGCAAAACATCGCCTTGCTGAAAGCCCGTTGTGTCGAAAACTAAACTGTTATTCGAATTGACTACCGCGCTATTTATCATCCATGAAATCGAGTTGATGACCGGGCAATTTTGAACTGTTACGGAATATGAAAGCGATTCATTATCGCAAATCGTATCCATTTGGTTACTTAAACTAATACTTACAGGTTGGCCAGTTGCATGAGAAAGTCCCATCAAACTAAAACAAAAAAGCAAAAAGTAGTTAGTCATAAGCTAAGAAAAAAATAAGGCATATATCGTTTAATTTGGTATTTATGGCGAAATTTGGCATTAAAATAGCAAGCGACGCCACGAATTTAATTAAAACTGCCATTTATGATAAAGATATACCTAAGTTTTTTATTTGCCTTCATTACCCTATACTCCTCCGCTCAACGCGTTGATTATGATCATTCATCGAAATGGTTTTTGGGCTTAAATGCCGGTGCGACATGGAATTCGAACGATGTAAAAAATAAAACCGCGGCAGGTTGGGGCTTTACCTTGGGAAAAACCTACAATTATGATTACGGAAAAATTTTAAGCTTCGATCTTCGAGGAAGATATTTAAGGGGTTATTGGTATGGGCAAGACCTTGACACGACCTCCTTAGCAAATTATACCGGAACGGCACTTAGTACTTTCAAGGATTCCTCAGGATTTACAGTCAATAATTTTCAAGCCGATGTTCATCGTTTAGCTTTTGAATTAGTAATACATGCTAATAAAATAAAAGAGAATTCGGGTTTCGACCCGTATATCTTTGGAGGTGTCGGTTTAACATGGCATCAAACATTTGGTGATTTAACGAATGATTTTGGCTACTATTCATACGACACCTTACTTGCTAATGGTCCAATATCCGAGGGCGTTTTATCCACCTACTTAAATGGAACTTTTGATAGTCCTTTAGATGGAAGCAGTGCGTCAAAATACAAGGTTAATTTTATGCCGAGTTTGGGCTTTGGCTTAGGTTATCAATTGGGAAAAAGAGCAACCATTGGAATTGAACATAAAACAACCTTTACTTTAGCGGATAATTTTGATGGCTACATTTCTACAAGTCCGCGTATAAAAAATGACGTGTATCATTACACCTCTGTGTACCTGCAATTGAGATTTAAGGCACGCGAAGAAAAAGAAAACGTTGATCCCGTAGTTACGGATAATTCAAGCAACAATATAAATAATTTTAATACGCCTTGTCCAAAACCAATAATTTCCATTTCGCAACAAACTATTACAACCAATACCAGCAGTTACAATCTGCAAGCGAATATTTCAGGTATAAATAATCAAAATGAAATTCAAATAAGTAGCCAATACGGCGTGGCTACGCCATTTATATATTCCTCCACAACGAATAAACTTAATGCGAATTTGACCTTACAACCCGGCTCAAATACTTTTACCATTACTGCTCAGAATAATTGTGGAATAGACAGCAAGACGATCGTTATCATTTATAACACCTGTAAAACACCTGCCATTATAATAACTAATCCAAGTTCTAATGAACTAACTGTTGGCGCTTCTTCATTTGTTTTTTCTGCCTTGGTTCAAAACGTTAATAGCCAGCAAAACATTTCATTATTTGTAAATAACGTCCCACAAACTAATTTTACATATAACGCTGTATCGGGCCAAATCCAAAGCAACATAGCCTTAATAGCTGGAGTCAATACAATTCGTATTGATGCGCTTAATAATTGTGGAACCAGCACGGCATCCACAAGCATTATCTATAATAATTGTATTACCCCACATCTGCAATTAATTTCCCCATCAGCATCTGGCTCAACAGTAAGTGATAATGCCCTAAATATAAAAATAAACCTTGTGGGCTTTAAAAATAAAAATGAGCTAACTGTTTTACAAAATGGGGTGCAAATCTCTAATTTTTCAATGAATAATGATGTTTTAGAGATCCCAGCTCAACTTGTTATCGGATTAAATACATTTACCGTTAACGGAACAAACCTATGCGGTTCAGATGCTATTTCCCTTGCTATTACGTATCAAATTTGTGTTTCTCCAATTATTACCTTAATCACGCCTACCACAACAATAAGTTCAACCTTAAATGGTAACTATCGCTGCAGAATGAAGGTCGAAAATAGTCTGCAAGCCAATATTCAACTAATGCTAAATAATCAGCAGATAACAAACTTTACGTATAATGCAACCACGAAAACAATCGATGCTAGTTTAACCCTACTTCCAGGAAACAACACCCTAATTTTGAACGCAAGTAATCCATGCGGTACAGATATAGAAACGGTTTACATCAATAATGAAAATTGCAAAACCCCTACTGTAGTTATTAATGGGGCGCCTAATACAACTGTTATTAGTCCTTCATACACGCTCATATCGGTGATTCAGAATATCACTACGGCACAAGAAATTTCTGTGAGTCAAAACGGGAACATCGTAAACTTTGATTATACAAATGGAGTAGTTTCCTGTTTTTCAGCCCTACAACCAGGTATTAACACCTTTGTTGTAACTGCTACAAACGGTTGTGGTCGAGATAGCGAAACCTTTACCATTACCTACAACAACTGTATCTCACCACAGATAACATTAATCAACCCTACTGCTAGCGGCATTACTGTCGCTAATCCGAATTACAATTTCCAAGCCTTGCTTTCTAATATTAGTAATGCTCAAAACATTTCCCTCAAATTTAATGGTGTTATTACCGCTGTAAATTTTCAAAATGGCGTTGTTAATGCCCCTTTGACTCTTGTAGAAGGCACAAATAAAATTCAGCTTAATGTTACCAATCCGTGTGGAACCGACAATGAATTAATCGTTATAAACTATAGTCTTTGTAAATCACCCGTCATCACTATTCAAAATCCGAATACACAAATTACAACGACCAACAACGCTTCAGCAACAATCAACGGTAATGTTCAAAATATTAGCAGCGCACAAGAAATTTCCTTGCTGCTTAATAATGTTTCAGTGCCCGTAATTCTTTCCGGAAATTCATTTACCGCAGTGCTAAACTTTCAACCCGGCATAAATACTGTCAAACTTACTGCGACAAATGCTTGTGGTTCAGATGTCTTTCAAACCAACATTACCTACAATAATTGTATTACGCCAAATATTACTTTATCCACAGCGATTGCGGCTGTTGCCACTTCACAGCAAGTAGCCATTAATGCCAGCACTCAAAATATAAGTACTGCGCAACAACTTTCTTGCATGCTCAATGGAATTTCACAACCCTTCACATTTAGCAATAATACAATCAGTGCTTCACTAAACTTAGTTAGCGGCTTGAATACCATTGTTATTTCAGCCACCAACAGTTGTGGTAGCGACATTGAAACCATCCAGACCACTTTCGCGCCTTGTTTGCCTGCGCAAATTTCCATAAGCTCCCCAGCGAGTGCCGGTTTATCCGTTAGTAGTGGATCTTTTATGTATAGTGCAATACTGACGAACGTTTCTAATGTGCAAGAAATTTCCTTAACCCTCAACGACGTCATTCAAAACAATGTTAGTTTTTCAAACGGTATCCTTGGCAGTAATCTCAACTTGCAAGAAGGTATAAATACTATTGTTATTCAGGCAAGCACACCATGCGGTAGAGTATCACAATTAACCACCGTTACTTACAATAATTGCGTTGCGCCCCTTGTAAGTTCGTCTATTTCGATAGGTACTGTGGTAAGTAGTGCAAGCTATAACTTTGTTGGCCAGGTTCAAAACGTAATCAATAGTGAAGCAATCAGTTTAACACTAAATGGACAAAGCATCAGTACTTTTAGCTTTAATGCAGGGCAAATTGTCGCATCTGTTATACTGCAGCCAGGAATAAATACCTTTTATTTAAATGGCAGTAACGAATGTGGAAATGACAATGACATCAGTGTAGTGAATTACGAAACATGTATTTCACCAGTAGTGATGATTAGCAATGCTTCTGGAACCCAAGTTACCAATTCGACCTTTAATTTACTTGCAAGCATTCAGAATGTAACAAGCCTTCAAAATATCAATGCAAGCTTAAATGGCAATGCAATTTCGGCACTAAGCTTTAATAACGGTCAAGTGTTGGCTAACCTTACTTTGCAACCTGGAATTAACCAATTTGTCATTACTGCCACAAATGCATGCGGCAGCGATAGCAAGAGTATTACGGTTGACTATATAAATTGTATTCAGCCTTCTCTTATTATCAATGGGGTAACTGGAGCGAACGTTTCAACATCCATTTACACCTTTCAAGCAAGTGTAATGAATATGCCTACTGCGCAAGGTTTATCTCTTTCATTGAATGGGAATACCATAAGTAATTTCAATTATTTGAACGGACAATTAACTAGCAACATCAATTTGATACCTGGCGCCAATGTTTTTGTATTATCGGCTAGTAATGCTTGCGGTAATACCACAGAAACATTTGCCATTAGTTACCTTCCTTGTACCTTACCAGTAGTAAGCATTAGTGGAAGCGTTCCTAATAATTCAAGCACCCAAGACGGAAGCCTAACCCTCAATGCTGCCATCACAAATTATGATAACCAAACCCTAGTCGTAATAACAAAAAATGGGACGGTGATCAGCGGTTACACCAACAACAACGGTCAACTATCTGGAACCATCAACCTGCCATTGGGGACTACTACAAT
>JBILCD010000133.1:0-6545 GCA_044353285.1 Crocinitomicaceae bacterium
GATTGATAAGTTACATGCTGTTTTCAATGAGGATAATAATTTGGTTTTATCTAATGGAGTGGATTGTATTATTTTATGGGGATGGAGATTTAATGCAGCTTCATCTAATTTTTTAGAAACAGAATTCTTGCCGCTACGCAAAGGGAGTCAGTTTTCTAATTTGGATGAGTCCCCAGTTATTAATTCGACTATTCTTCCTACAGGCAGTTTACTTGATTCGGAAAGCAATGAAACAATCGTTGATAACGTTTCTGATGAAAATCCAGCTTCAAACTCTACTAATCAGACAGCTAACCAAGACATTAATGTTGTCCTAAATACCTTAGAAAATGAAAAAAATAATTTAGGGGTGGACGAAGATAAACCAGACAATAGTAAAAATATACCGGTTTCAAGGGGCTTAACTTTTTGGGAAAGAATTAAACGCTTTTTTAGATGGATATCTTATCGTTTTTGGGCACTTATGCTATTGATAATTTTGTTATTGCTACTTTGTTGCCTTTGTAAAAATTGTTCAAATAAGAAAGCGGTTCATTGCGATAATTGCAAAGAATTAGACTCTATTAATAAACGCTTGGATGAAACGAAAAGTAGATTAAAGGAAAATTGCCCACCAAAATAGTGTAATAAGTTTTGAATATAATCTTCACACATAAAATTGATCAATATCGTTCTATCAGAACGGGTGCATTTCCTATGCCTGACGATGGTATGGTTTCTTTTTTGGGTAGAGTAAATCAGAATAAAAACTTAGAAATCCTGCAACCTAATTTAGAACAGGACTTAGTGCAGTGGATCGGAAATCATGAAGACTATATAGAATTTAAATTTATAGAAAAAGAAATGGTTTCGGAAGTTTTCGAAGTTTTTAACACCTATAAAAATACCATTCTTGAAAATGCAGATAAAATAGTAAACCAAGAATATTCTAGCCTTAAACTTGAACAACAAGCTAGGACTTTTGCAGCATTATTGAGAAAAACTGTTGATATTAATAATGTTAAATTATTTTATAGTTCAGAGCAAAATAGAACGGCTTTTGCCTATGGGTTTTCCTTCATTGATGCTGAATTAATGGATTTTGCAGCATCAATAAACCCCGATGACTTAGTTGATAAACCTAATCTTACTTCACCAATTATAGCAAGTGCTGTAGAAGAAAACGAATTTCCAGCTGTTGTAACCCCATTGCCACCCAATGTGAAAAAAAACAGGAATAATAAACATCCATGGTGGATCAATACTATCCGAAGCATAAATTGGTTTGCATGGAAATACTGGTGGTTGGTTTGGCTATTGTTTATTCTTTCATTTTTGTTGCTTTATTTTTTCTGCCCTTCCAAAAAGAAAACATCGAATTCAACGTGCAATGAATTAAATCATATTCACAAAAATATTGATACCCTTAATGGTGGATTATTGTATTGTTGTGATTGTAGGCGCGAAATACCTCCAATTGAAAATGATTCAATTCCAGCATTGGACTCAAATGAAATTTTTCTACCTGCTGATTTCATATTAATTACTTATCAGTTTGATGCTAGCGGAGGGAAAGACTTAGATACGAGAACGAATGTTGAAAGTCCGACTCGTGGTGATGTTATAGGTTATTGTAAACCATCAAGATCTTCGTCAAATATAGTTTGGAGTGGCGATAATACTGCTTATGGAGTTGAATCCGTATATGTTGACATAAATAAATATGGATCAACCGACTTAATAAAAATTTTGTGCAAAGCTTTTTGGTATTCTCAAAGAAATTCTGGTAACATGTCATTGGATATTAGAGCATATAAAGGTGGGGCCATGCAACGTGATCGTTCAAATCATTATCAGTTTATTAATGTCGGAGGTGAACAAGTTGGTGATGTTATTTCCTTTCCTAAGAATATAATAATGAAAGGTGCAAATTGTATGACGGGTGAAATAATTGGTACAGTAAAATATAATAGAGCAAATCAATCGTTAAGTTTCGAATAAGAAGAATGATAAAAAGTAGAAATAAATATAGAAAAAAATGGTGGGTAAAACCCATTCGATTTATGAATTATGTGGCATTTCGCTATTGGTGGTTTGTATGGTCTTTTTTTATAATTTCTCTATTATTACTTTACTTTTTCTGTTGTTATAATTCTAAAAAGGCATCTTCTAAAAACATGAATTGTTCAGGTAAAGATGTTTACTTTAATAACATGATAGAAATTGATTCGCTCATGAAAAATTGTTGTTCTTGTCTTCCGGATACTGCCCGCGTTCGAGAAAAAGAGGAAATCTTACGAGATACTTCTTTGAATAATATTGATGAGCCAAATGTTGACCCTCCTCCTTTGCCTCCACCTCCTCCTAATTCAACACCTTGTAATAGTGAAATTTCATGGAATGGAAATAATGAAGAACATCACAAAACATGGGACTTGGGTACAAAATCTGGAATGGTGCATTATTGTTATAATACAGAAAACGTACCGGATCAGATTAAAATAATTTATGATGGAAGGGAAATACATGATAGCGGAGTAATAGGAACTAAAGGAGAAAGATGTTTTGATTTCAATTATATATATGATCCTTCCAAACCCAGATTTATAGATGTATATGTTTTTCCATCGAATGATGCTCAAACCGTATGGGATTACCATATTGATTGCCCCACTAATTAATCAACTTTAAATTTCGGCTCACTTATGAAACCATTTTATTCTTTTAAAACGGCTGATTTTACGCCAACTTCTTACAAAAGTAAGTACCTGTCAGAATATTATAATCAAGCACGGAGTTTGTTGCGTTTTCAATTTTCCGATGAAGCCATTCAAAATATCTTGGCTGAGGAAAAACGTGACGGAAATAATGTGCAATGGCATACTTCTTTTCCAAAAGAATTTAAAAGAATATCTGAATTTGACGAGGATACGCAGACTTTTTTGAGCACTAAGTTTTGTTTGTTACGTGACCAAATAATTGTCTTTTTTGATGATAAATCAAAAAATAAAGGAGGCGAAAATGCCAAGGAATGGAAACTGATTTTTGAAGAAGTATTTAACCCAAATAATATTATTATTTTTTCAAATGGTGATGATATTACGGTTGTTTGGGGATGGAGTTTGCTGAATAATGAAAATTATTTGCCTTTTTTAAATTATTCAAAAAAGAAAACTGAAGCTACGCTTCCTAATTCAATCTCTCCAATAACTCAAGCAGATGATAGCCAATTTAAAGAAGTAAATGATGATGCTAATAATAAGTCTGGGGATACTGGTAATTCAATAGAACGGGAAATTGAAAAATCGCCACCAATTTCTGTAAACATTGATGAAGATGAAATAGAACCTGAAGAAGATGTTGCTTTAATACCTGAAGAGCCTGATCAAATTGACGAAAAGCGAATTATTGAAGATCCTGATAAGCCTGCTTCAAATTGGTTTTTTTCATTTTTGAATTGGTTAGAATGGTTGTTTAAAAAGTTTTGGTGGTTACTTTTGCTGCTTCTTTTAATTTTACTTTTACTCTTCTTTTTAAAAAAATGTAGTGAAACCTCTGGTGCAACAGGTAAGGAACTTGATGAGGAAAGAAAAAAGGAAGAATTGGTTAAAATACTCCCTAAAGATCCTCGAACTCTTCCTGCAATTGATACAACAAAAATCATCAAGGGCGAGGATAGTACTGACATTATTGGTAATGTAGTCAATATTGCCTTGAAAGACACAACAAAAAAATTCGAAGACTTTGTCTTAGATTTGAAAAAAGCATTTCCATCTAATGCCTTTAAGGTTGTTTATTATGATAATGAGACATCTCGACTTCAATTTCAATTTCCTGATTCGCTTCGAGCGAACATAAAAAACGAAATCAGAAGTAAATTAACAAATTATGACTTATTAATTTGGGACGAACAACTTTTTAGAACAACTCGAACTTTTAATGACCCAATGCTTGGAAATAAAATTCAGTCATGGCATTTGGATGCTATTGGTGCGCCTTTAGCTTGGGATATTACAACAGGTAAAAAAGAAATAGTTGTTGCCATTATTGATGATGGCTTTGATTTGAATCACAAAGACTTGCAAAACAATATTTTTAAACCTTATAATATACTTACCAAATCTAAGAATGTTTATGGAAGAGTTAACATTCAAGAGCATGGTACACATGTCTCTGGGCTAGCAATTGGAAAGGCAGACAACAATTTTGGCATAGTAGGTATTGCTCCAGGATGTTCTTTTATGCCCGTTCAAATAAGCGATGGAAGTAAATACATGTCTTATACGGCTGTTATCGATGGGGTATTATATGCAATAAAAAATGGTGCGGATGTGATTAATATGTCTCTTGGTATGCCGATACCACCAATTTTCAAAGGGCGACCAGATAGTTTTATGGAAAATTGGGCAAGAACTAAAAATAAAGACATTGAAGCTTTTTGGAATGAAATATTTACCTATGCCAAAAAAGAAAATGTCACCATTGTTTTAGCTGCAGGTAATGGCATAGAAGGCGAGGACATTCCTGTAATGATTGGCTATGACCCTATGAATCGTTCAAATAATGTCATTAATGTTTCTGCAGTGGATCAAAAAAATAATAGAACTTCTTTTAGTAATTATGGAAAATTAAGTCATGTTAGTGCTCCCGGTTTAGATATATATAGTTCTACACCGGGTAATAATTTTAAATTTTTTCCTGGAACTAGTATGGCTGCTCCTATTGTGACCGGTGCAATTGCTTTAATGAAAAGTATTAAACCGGATCTAAGCACCGCTCAGATTAAAGAAATTTTACGAAAAACAGGCAAGCAGTCGAGTGATATTCGCATCGGCCCAACTATTCAGATAAATAAAGCACTTGAGGAAGTGAAAAAAATGAAATAATATGTTATATTTGTTATAAAATTATCTATGGCTAATAAAGATAAATTAGTTTTCTTCAAGCAGGGTTTAATGTACATTGGCTTATTACTTTCTGTTGTGACTGTTTTTTTGGGATCATTGCATTATTTCAAAGGAGAAAAAATTATTTCAACGGTAATAACTTTTGTATTAATCCTATGCTGCTATTTTATTATTGATCAATTAATACGTAAAAAAGAAGAATTAATAAAAAAAACATCTTTTAATCGGCGACTCTCCTTTTTATTGTATTCACTATATTTTTTAATTGCCTTGCCTTTATCTTTCTTTACAATTCATGGCTTAAACGTAGAATTAAACGCAAAAAAAGAAATTCAAAATTCTTATAAAACAGTTGCGACTGATCTTGATATTATGACTTCTGATTTTAATATTTATGCGGTAAATATGAAAAGTCAAATTAAGATTGAGTTGCAAAACTTGATGGCCTCAAAAAAGATATCGAAAGAAAATAAAGATACCCTTCAAATTAAGTATGGTATTAATGATGATCTCTTAGCTTCAACTTCATCTGTTGATATCACGAATAATAAAACCAATGATATTTTTGATAAACTTATCGCTAATCAAAAAACATTGAATGATGAGTATAGCCCATTAATTTTGGCATCAAGTCAAAAAATTATAAAATGGAATTTATTTCAGTTGCATCAATCTATTCTTGAGGTTGACTCTACTATGTCAGTATTAAAAAATAAAACTGAAAATCTTTTTAATACTGATGCAAGTAAATATTCATTTCCGTCTAAATTATTACTCAAGGAATCAAAAAGAAATTTTGATTTTTCTAAACCACTTGTAATGTTTGAAGAGTATAAAGCATATTTACTTCTATTAGTAGCTTTATTACAGCATCTTTTAATTTTGGCACCACTTTTTCTTTCGTTTAATAAGGGAGGTACTTACGGTTCAAAAAGAAATACTGACGGAATCACAATATAATTAGCCATTAAATTAAATTTATCATATGGGTTTTACAGAAAAAGATGAACGATTTTATTATGATATAAATAGTCATAGCATTGATATTTTAGCAGACAAAATTCTATCGGGAAACTCAAATTATACCCTAGATATTTATAAAGATAAAGGGCTCATGTCTGATGCATTAAATCGTGTTGAGCAAGAGATAAATCATAGGAAATCAAATGATCTTCTAAAAGAAAATGAAATCGGCAGATTAAAAAACGATGAATTTTTAAAAAATAAGGCAAAGCAAGATGTGATCACTTTTTGCAATGAAATTGAGGCTGGTGTTTGGAGCCTTGATGAAATTAAAGTAAAAATTCTTAATGCGGTTGTATCCTTTGATGACATTACTAAGTATTATAGTGAGTCGAATTTAAGTAGTGATAATTTTGGTAAAATCACATATTATCTAAAAAGCAAAAAGAATGTTGATTTTTATTTATGGAAAGATTTACCACCTTTATTAAATGATCGTACTGACATCTATTTCTTTGGGCAACCAGCTTCTGGTAAATCATGTATATTGGCAAATTTGTTCAGTTACATAAACAAAGAAGGATTGATAATTGAAAATACGCATAGTTTAATTGGTACTGGATATAAAAATGCCATTCAACACGAAATGGATTTAGGGTTTTTACCACAGTCAACAATTGCTGATAAAGATGGGGT
>JBILCD010000134.1:0-6544 GCA_044353285.1 Crocinitomicaceae bacterium
TATAAAAATTTATGAATGTTCTATTTTACCTCAAAATTTATTATCAGCAGATGAAATAATTTTCACGAACGCTATTCGAGGAATAAATTGGGTGGCTGGCTACCGCACAAAACGTTATCAAAATAATATGTCACGAAGATTAGTTGTCTTGTTGAATGCTTATTGGGAAAATGAATTAGGTATTTGATTACCATTCATAAGCACCATCTTTTAGCCAAGTTCCTTGAACGCGCATGGTTTGTTCTATTACATCACGAACGCATCCCTTTCCGCCTTCTTTTGACGATTGGTAGCTGCAGCACATAACGACATCAATAGCGGCATCTTTTGGGCAGCTTGAAACACCAACAACAGAAAGTACTGGAATATCAGGGATATCATCACCCATATAAAGAACTTGCTCGTCCTGAAAACCATGCTTTAATTTTACATCACTATATACTTTTAGTTTCGATCTACTAGAAAGATAAACACACGTAACACCAAGGTTTTCAAGGCAATCTTTCATTTCTTTTGAAGAACCTCCTGTAATCATAAAGACCAAATAGCCCATCTTTGCTGCGTATTGAATGGCGTATGAATCTTTTGAATTCAGCGCTCGCAAATAATTTCCATTATCCAATAATACGTTTCCGTCTGTTAATACACCATCAATATCAAAGATGAATACCTTTATATCGTTTAATTTGATTTTATAATTCATATCCATTTTGTGCTAATATACTTTCGGTTATCAAGTGATAGATTGTTTTTGAATCCCCATTTAAGAGGGCGAGATGTTCATTAATAATAGTTTTGTCATTTCGTTTTGCTGGCCCACTTTGATTTTCACTGGGATTATGCAGTAAAATATTTTCAAATGTCTTTTTTATTAATGGTGTAAACAAGGAAATGTCAATTTTTCGTTCTTTCGCTAAATCCAATCCTATGCATGCGATATGATTGATGAAATTGTTTAAAAAAACGGCACAAAGATGTATGTTTTTTCGTTCTTCTGAACTTGTAATTTGATAGTTTAATTTCAATTCTGAACATAGCATTAGGGCATAATCCCTCACCAAATCATTTTTAAGTTCCAATAATATTGGCCCATCAAAAGGCGCATTGTAATTACTTTTTGAAAAAGTTTGTAGGGGATAGAATACGCCACAATTTTCTGCTGAAATACTTGCTAGATCAACTGTTCCAGAAGTGTAAAACAGAATAGAAGACTTGGGTAGTTTTGCTATACTTTTTTCTATTTGTTGATCATGAACAGCAATAAAAATTATTTCGGCTGTAACGGCTGTAATTTCCTCAATAAATTCGGACTTAATCTTACTTGCTAGGTTTTTACCTGTAATTGAGTTCCGACTGTGGACTTGGCTGATATTAAAACCTTTTTCACATAAGATATGCGCAATGAAATTAGCAACATTTCCAGAGCCAATTATGGCAATATCATGGATGGAAACCGACATTATTTACCATGACATTGTTTGTACTTTTTACCACTTCCGCAAGGACAAGGATCGTTTCTATTTACTTTTGTTTCCGCAATAGCAGGTTGTTTTTTTTCAGGTGCTGACATTGAATTTTGCACAGCCTGACGATAACCATCACTACCCCTAAATTGAGGCGGTGCTGTTGCGTTACTGTTATTCATTTTTGAATTACCATAATTATTTTGAGTATCCTCTTTATTGGTGCTTTGGAGTTCTTTTTCAGCAGGAATATCTAATTTCATTAATAATTCGACAGCTTCTTGATTTAAGCGATACAACATGTTTTTGAATAATTCATAGGATTCTAGTTTATAGATTACCAATGGATCTTTTTGTTCATAGGTAGCATTATTTACAGCAGAGCGCAAATCATCCATTTCTCGAAGATGTTCTTTCCATTCATTATCAATGATGCCTAAAATTATATTTTTTTCAAAATATTTAGAAATGATAGCGCCATTTGATTTGTAGGCATCTTCTAAATTTACGATTAATTGCAATTCTTTTTTTCCATCGGTAAGTGGAAAAACGATGTTTTTAAAACGATCAGACATTGTTTCATGAACATGCTTAATTTGAGGCATTGCAGTAATGCAAATCTTTTCGCTTTTTCGTTTATATTGTTGCATCATTGCAATGTAAACCGCATGAATTAGTTCCATTTTATCAAGCGATTTAAATTCTTCCTCATTAACTGGAGATTCTATACCAATCAATCGAATTAACTCTATTTCAAACTCAGTGTAGTCAGAATTTGCTAACTTTAATACTGTTTCTTCGCAAAGTTCGTAGAACATATTATCGACATCAATATCTAAACGATCACCAAATAGGGCATTCTTTCTCTTTTTATAAATAGCTTTTCGTTGGGCATTCATAACGTCATCGTATTCAAGTAAGCGTTTACGGACACCAAAATTATTTTCCTCTACTTTTTTCTGTGCACGTTCTATCGATTTTGATACCATTCCGTGACTGATAACTTCCCCTTCTTTCAGCCCCATTCTATCCATTAACTTTGCGATTCTTTCTGACCCAAATTTACGCATCAGATCATCTTCTAAGGAAACGAAAAATTGAGAAGAACCCGGATCTCCTTGTCGTCCAGCACGACCTCTTAACTGCCTATCAACGCGTCTTGAATCATGTCGTTCTGTTCCAATTATTGCTAATCCACCTGCTTCTTTCACATTGGGTCCTAACTTTATGTCGGTTCCACGTCCCGCCATATTAGTCGCAATGGTAACGGCACCTGCTAATCCTGCATTTGCAATTATTTCAGCTTCTTTTTGATGGAATTTTGCATTTAAAACTTGATGGTTTATTTTTTCTTTATCTAATAATCTGCTTAAACCCTCTGAAATTTCAACGGTTGTAGTTCCTACAAGCACAGGTCTTCCTTCAGCGACTAATTTTCTGATTTCATCAATTACCGCATAAAATTTTTCTGTCGCTGTTTTGAATACGAAATCATTTTCATCCTTTCGAATTACCTGTGTATTTGGTGGCACTACAACTACATCAAGTTTATAAATATCAAAGAATTCTTTTGCTTCGGTTTCGGCAGTTCCAGTCATTCCAGCAAGTTTGTGGTACATCCTGAAATAATTCTGTAAAGTTACCGTCGCATACGTTTGGGTCGCTGCTTCAATTTTTACATTTTCTTTTGCTTCAATGGCTTGGTGTAATCCATCAGAATACCTTCTTCCGTCAAGAATACGTCCAGTAGATTCATCAACAATTTTTACTTTGCCGTCTAAAATAACGTATTCATTTTCTTTTTCAAAAAGGGTATACGCCTTTAATAACTGATTGACAGAGTGAATTCTTTCCGATTTTATGGAATATTCTCTTACCAATTCATCCTTCTTGCTTAAGAAATTATCGGTATCTAATTTCAACTTTTGCAATTTGGCGATTTCTGCTCCAATGTCGGGCATAATAAAGAATTCGCGGTCATCCGCTCCAGAAATCAAATCGATTCCTTTATTCGTTAATTCGATGGTGTTATTTTTCTCTTCGATTACAAAAAACAATTCCACATCGATCTTTTTCATTTGTTTGCCTTGCTCTTGCATGTAAAAATTCTCTGTTTTTTGCAAATGAACTCTAACTCCTGGCTCGGAAAGAAATTTAATTAGGGCTTTGTTTTTTGGCAAACCTCTGAAAGCGCGAAGTAAGGCTATTCCTCCTTCTTCAAGCATTGTTTTTGCTTCATTTTTATCTTCAGGGGGATTCGATAAAACCGTCAATTTAGTTTTTGCTTCAATTAAACATTGTTGAACAAATTCTTTTTGGGCATTCACTATTCTTTCAATTCTTGGTTTTAATCCTTGAAATTCTTGTTCATCGCCTTTCGGAGTCGGTCCTGAGATGATCAACGGAGTTCTTGCATCGTCAATAAGTACGCTGTCGACTTCATCAACTATTGCAAAATGATGCTTTCGTTGCACTAATTCATCAATATGTCCTGCCATATTATCGCGCAAATAATCGAATCCAAATTCATTATTTGTCCCGAAGGTGATATCTGCTTGATATGCTTTTCTACGTTCTGCAGAATTTGGAGTATGTTTATCAATGCAATCAACACTTAAGCAGTGAAATTGATACAATGGCCCCATCCATTCTGAATCGCGTTTAGCCAAGTAATCATTTACTGTAACAATATGAACTCCTTTTTTAGATAAAGCATTTAAGTAAACTGGCAATGTGGCAACCAATGTTTTTCCTTCACCAGTTTGCATTTCAGCGATATTTCCTTTGTGTAATGCGGCACCTCCAATTAATTGAACATCATAATGGACCATATTCCATTTTATTTTTGCGCCAGCTGCAGTCCACTCATTATGCCAAATGGCTTTGTCTCCAGAAATAGTAATTCCGTCTTTTCTTGCGGCTAATTCTCTATCAAAATCAAGCGCAGTCACTTCAAGCTTGCCATTTTCGACCCATCTTTGAGCAGTTTCTTTAACAACGGCAAATGCTTCAGGAAGAATGTGCATTAAGGTTGTTTCAATTTGAGCATCAATTTCTTTAGCTATTTTGTCAATTTTGTCAAACAATTCTTCTTTTTCATCTATATCCGTTGTCGGATCAGCTGCTTTTATTTCCAAGGCCTTCATTTCATCTTCAAGAACTTGCTTTTCTTCTGTAATTAATTGTTGAAAAGCAACTGTTTTTCCTCTTAATTCATCATCGCTAATTGATTTTAAGCTAAGTTGAAATTCATTTGCTGCTATACTAAACGGCTCGTAAAGTTTTTGATCTTTCGCATTCTTATCACCGAATAACTTCTTTAATAGGTTACCTATCATTTTATATAAATTGAATTGGCCTCAAAGTTAATCAATAAACTTCATATTTTTATTTTAGATTTTAGAGATCAAATAATATTTTTAAGTTTGATTTTTCATATTTAGTTTCTTCAAGTTCTAAATACCGCTATCTTTGTATTATGCATCAAATTATTTTAATCATTGATTTCGGATCTCAATATACGCAATTGATTGCGCGTAGGATCAGGGAACTTAATGTCTATTGTGAAATTCACCCTTGGGATAAATTACCCGAGGATCTTAAAGGGATTAAAGGAGTTATTTTATCGGGAAGTCCATTTTCTGTTAGAAGTGAAGATGCCCCTAAGCCAGATTTATCCCTCATAAAAGGGCAAATACCTTTGTTAGGGGTTTGTTATGGTGCACAATTATTAGCGCAATTATACGGCGGTAATGTGAATGCGTCAAATACAAGAGAATATGGACGGGCTAATTTATCTTTTGTGGATGGAAGCGCACGTTTAATGCGAAACATTCCTTTGAATTCGCAAGTTTGGATGTCCCATGGCGATTCAATAAGCGATGTCCCAGCTAATTATAAGGTGGTTTGCAGTACTGCTGATGTCGAGGTGGCAGGATTTGAAATTGAGAACGAAAATACGTTTGGGGTTCAGTTTCATCCAGAGGTCTATCATTCTACTGATGGAACACAACTATTAAAAAATTTCATATACGATGTTTGTGAGTGTGCAGCTGATTGGACACCTAATGCCTTTATTGAGGAAAGTATTGAACAGTTAAGATTAAAAATTGGCAATGATCGTGTTATATTAGGATTATCAGGAGGTGTTGATTCTTCGGTTGCAGCGGTTCTATTGCATCGCGCAATCGGCAAAAACCTTCATTGTATATTTGTAGATAATGGTTTGCTAAGAAAAAATGAATACGAGGAGGTATTAGCTTCCTACCAAGGGATGGGCCTGAATATAAAAGGAATAGAAGCTTCGGAACTTTTTTATACTGCTTTAAAGGGATTGTCAGATCCGGAATTGAAAAGAAAAGCGATTGGAAGTGTCTTTGTCGATGTATTTAATGAAGCTTCGAAAACTGTTGAAAATGCCTTGTGGTTGGGTCAAGGAACAATCTATCCAGATGTTATTGAGTCAGTCTCAGGTACTGGTGGGCCCTCTCAAACCATTAAATCGCATCATAATGTTGGTGGCTTACCTGATTACATGAAGTTACGCGTAGTTGAACCACTTCGTTTATTGTTTAAAGATGAAGTTCGTAGAATTGGAGCAGCGTTAAATATTGATGATAAAATTCTTGGGAGACACCCTTTTCCTGGTCCTGGTTTAGGCATTCGAATTTTAGGTGAGGTAACTAAAGAAAAAGTTAAAATTTTGCAAGAAGTTGATGCTATTTTTATAAATGGCCTCAAAAAAGCTGAATTATATAATGATGTTTGGCAAGCGGGTTGTATTTTTCTACCAATTCAATCTGTTGGTGTTATGGGGGATGAGCGCACCTATGAAAATGCAGTTGCGTTAAGGGCTGTTTCTTCAACTGATGGAATGACAGCTGATTGGTGCCATTTGCCCTATGAATTTTTATCAACGATTTCAAATGCTATTATTAATCAAGTCAAGGGAATTAATAGAGTAACCTATGACATTAGTTCTAAACCTCCTGCCACTATTGAGTGGGAATAAATTTATACATATGAAAATTAAAACCCTTACCCCTCTTTTTATTATTTTCTTTTTTTTTAATCAGTATATT
>JBILCD010000023.1:0-18140 GCA_044353285.1 Crocinitomicaceae bacterium
CATTTGTTCCCTTGGAAATTAAACCATCCTTTTAACCCAAAATAACTGCCCCTTAAGAAACGCTTTCCTCAATTGCGGGGTGCAAAGGTAACTACTTTTTTTATTCCTACAATGTTTTATTGGAAAAAATAAAGCTATTATTTTTATAATTTAAGCGAAGGGCCTAACTATTAGTAAGATAAGACTAATTTGACTCTGCTAAAGATTTTTTTATAGAGAGTAAATCTAGATTTTCAATTAACACATTTTCTGTGTCGTTAAACGATTTTAACTGGCTAACATATGATTCCAAGCAAAAATTAACGGTGTCATTTGATAAATAACAAACTGAATCAATGATGCTAGATTCTTTCTCATTTATAACCGTAAATCGAATCAGCTTTTTAATGCCTGCCAAACGATCCACCGACATAAAAACTAGGAATGCCGCAAACCCTATAGCTTCTTTCTTTGACATTAGCTTAGCTTCACCATTATCAATGACCGCAATGCTATAATTTGCCAATAAAATTCCAATCCTGTCCTTCAAAACCTGCATATCACTTTTAGACCATAATTTAAGTACCGGAAAAGACTTCAATAAATCAAACATGTCATTGGTATTTAACATAATTCGATCGATCTTATTATTCCTATTTTTAGCAACAGTAAACCAAAAGCGAATGGCTATTATTAAGAAAACCGTAGATAGAATACCCGCTACCTTGGCTAGGAGAATGATATTCATGAGGATTCCAAAAGGAACCAGTATAAGCAATAAAAAAAATACCGCTATCCATAATGGAAAACGGTATTTTAAATTTTTTGAATTTGACATGTTAAGGTTGATAATAACTAACTAGCAACCCATTTATCATTCAACATTTCTCCTCGAATAATAACGGTTTTAGTACGTGAGTAATCTTCAGCTGCCATTTGCATCTGTTCTTTTGTATCTCTTCTAATTAAAATTGAACCGGACCCCTGAGATTTGATTTCAATATAAAAACCATTTTTGAGTCTTGCCGGCCGTGTAGGTGGTCTTCCCATTTAGATATGTATGTTTTTTAAAATAAGTAATAGTAAAAATAGGTATTTTTTTTGAAATAAGGTGTATAAAAGAACCTAAATTCGCAAAAAGAATTTAACTATTTTAAAGAACAACAAGTATTATGCCTAAAAGTTTAAATACTTTTGCACATGATTAATTTAGAAAAACTAGGGTATTTTTTGCCTCAAGGGTACCTTTTTCAACAAGTAAGTTTACAAATAAACAAGGGGGATAAAGTGGGGCTAGTGGGGAAAAATGGTGCCGGAAAATCAACCTTACTAAAAATATTATCCGGAAAAATTAAGCCATCAGAAGGCAATGTTCACCAACCCAAAGGAACAGTACTAGGCTATCTAACACAAGATATAGTTATCGATTCCAAACAGAGTGTATTCGAGTACTTAAATTGCTCCAATGAACGAATTGATTTTATTCGAACGCGCTTGGAAGACATCAATAACGAACTTACCACACGAACCGATTACGAAAGCAATTCCTATTCAGAATTACTGAATGAATTAGCAGAGAAAAATCATGAATTTCAAGTCATTGAAGGCTTTCAATGGGAAGAAAAAATTATGACTGCTCTTAATGGTCTAGGGTTTAACGATAAAGAAATTCACAAAAGTTTAGATACATTTTCTGGTGGATGGAAAATGCGTGCAGAATTAGCAAGGATTTTAGTAAATCAACCCGATGTACTGCTATTGGATGAACCCACTAATCACCTTGATATATTATCCATTGGATGGCTAGAGACCTACCTGCAGCGATTTGATGGAGTGGTTATTATTATTTCACACGATCGATTTTTCTTAGACAATGTAACGAAAAGAACACTTGAGATAAGCATGAATAAAATCTTCGACTTCCCTTATGGATATAGTAAGTATAAAATCATGAGAGAAGAGGAAATGGGGCGATTAGAACAAGCGAAAAAACAGCAAGATAAGGATATCAAACATACTGAAGAATTGATTAATAAATTCAGGGCAAAGCAATCCAAAGCGGCCTTTGCACAATCGTTGATCAAAAAACTGGATAAAACGGAGCGAATAGAAATTGAAAAAGAAACGTATAGTGGCATTAGAATTTCATTCCCATTAAGCATTCAACCAGGAAAATGGGTATTGGAAATGGAGAATCTGGGTAAATCATATGGCGAAAAAGTACTTTTTAAACAGGTTAACCTAACGATTGGTCGCGGAGAAAAAATTGCTTTATTAGGTCCAAATGGCGTCGGAAAATCAACCTTATTGAAAGCCATTATGCGCTCCATTGATTTTGAAGGAAAAGTAACCAACGGCCACAACGTTAACCTAGCTTATTTTGCGCAAGATCAGGCAGAGAAATTAGATACTAGCCTAACAGTTTATGAAACAGTTGACCATATTGCGAAAGGTGAACTGCGAAAAAACCTCAGGACTATTCTTGGGGCATTTCTTTTTTCTGGCGAAATTGTAGAAAAAAAAGTGAGCGTTTTGTCTGGTGGGGAACGAACGCGACTTGCCTTGTGCCAATTACTGCTTAGCCCTTCAAATTTTATTATTCTAGATGAGCCAACCAACCATTTAGACATGCAGAGTAAAGAAATCTTAAAGTCGGCACTTCTCAACTACGCAGGGACGTTTATTGTAGTATCGCACGATCGTGAATTTGTAGAAGGTCTCACTAATCGGATTTGGGATATTGAGAACGAGGGACTAAAGATTCACCATTTTTCCCTAAATGAATACCTGCTCTATAAAAATGAAAGTAAACTTAAAATTGAAGGTAAACTTTTAGTACAGTCTGAAAAAGCAAAAGCTCCAAAAATCAGTAAAGAAAAAGTGATTGTTGCTCCAGAAGATAAAGAAATAAAAAACATCGAAAAAAAGATTGAAATAGCAGAAAATGAATTGCTCGAAATGAATGACTTGCTCAGTAAATTAAATTATGGAGACGCTGAATTTGATTCGACAGCCGAAAGCTACAACTCTAAAAAGGCAATTCTAGCAAAATTAGTTGAAGAATGGGAAACCATTTTGATGAAGCATAATTAACATATCATTTGTATGCGTAGCTTTATTTCTTTAATTTTAATGAATTGTTTATCGATCAGCATGCTATAAATTTGCACCATGAAAATACCTAGCTTGTTTCTTTTTTTAGTCCTTATCATCGCTTCCTCATGCCTTAAGAACAACCAAAATCCGGTTCCAAGTATTCCTTTTGATATTACAATCGATATTAATTTACCAAGTTATTATCAATTGCAAGGGGTTGGTTCATGGACCTACGTCAACGGTGGATCAAGGGGTATTATCGTTTACAGAAGAACAATTGACGAATTCGTTGCATTCGATCGACATTCGCCGATGGATCCGAACGGGACATGTTTTCTTCCACTTTTCCCCGAACAAGATAATTTTCTACAATTAAAAGACACCTGCAGTAGTGCACAGTTTTCATTATATGATGGCGGAGCCATTTCCGGTTCTCAATTTGGCTTAAGACAATATGCTACTCAATTTAATGGAAGTAATTTACTACGAATTTATAATTAAATAATGGCTGATATTAACGTAACAATTATTGATCGGGAAGGCAATTCGCATGAATTAATTGGTCCAACCGATATGAGTATGAACATCATGGAGCTTTGCAAAGCCTATGAATTACCCGTGCTGGGTGAATGTGGGGGCATGGCCATGTGCGCAACTTGTCAATGCTATTTGGAATCTGATACGCCTTTAGATGAGCAAAGCGATGCCGAACTTGATATGCTCGATCAAGCATTTTTTGTTAAATCAACTAGCCGATTGGGTTGTCAAATCCATCTTTCGGAAGAAATCGATGGAATCGTGCTGCGATTAGCACCTGAAGCTTAAGCTATTAAATCGTTTGGAATGTTACACACCGGTATCGGCAACATTTTATGTTGATTGATTCGATTAAAGGTTCTGTAAATCTCTAAGACTTGCTTATGCCTGTCTGTTAAAGTAGTTTCATCTCCATGAAATTCCATCGCCCACTCTAGCTCTGGATAAGTAGCTCCGATTTGATCTTCATCACTTCTTCCATCGCCCCACAAACCATCTGTTGGTTTAGCGTTGAGAATCTCAGGAAGAATTCCTAAGTGTTTCCCAACTGCCCAAACCTGCGATTTTGATAGGTCGGCAATTGGACTAAGATCAACACCTCCATCGCCATACTTCGTATAAAATCCTATTCCAAAATCTTCGACTTTATTACCAGTTCCCGCAACAAGACACTTATTGGTTTGAGCAACAGCGTATAAAGTCGTCATTCTGAGCCGTGAGCGTGAATTCGCCATGCTTAAACTATTATTCTTGCAATCTAAAGGCATCGTTTTTTCAAATTGTGAGAATACATCACTTAAATTAATCTCCAATTCTTTACTGTTTTTATACTTCGAATTAAGGTAAACTAAGTGTTTGTTAGCTAGATTGTATTCTTGCGTAGATTGACGGATAGGTAGATTAATGGCGATTACTTGTAATCCGGTCATGGCGCATAATTCAGAGGTAACAGCAGAATCTATTCCACCAGATATTCCGATAACAAATCCGTCCATACGAGCCTTTAAGGCATATTCCTTAAGCCACGTAACAATATGATCAACTAGTTTATCCAAAGTATCGTATCAGAAGAGTATTGATATTTTTAACATCAGCTGATTTTGCTTCGATTTCGTATAGAAATAAGTGCCTGAACCATCATACAATGAATAATTCTTTTCACTAAATCGGTAATGCATCGGTGTTAATCCATAGAAGAAGCTAATTTCTGGAACCAAAGTAGTTGTACCTACAAAATTCCATTCAGCACCTGCTGAAAAGCCAATAGACCCTTTGTAAAAAAATGTCTCGCCAAATGATTTCATGGACACGTTTTCTTTTAATAGAGTACTAATTACTGGTGATCCCACATCAAACCCCATATCATTGATTTTTTGAGAAACCAAAAAACTATTTCGTATACCAAATTTTCCAAAATATCTAAAGTCACCAATTGGCTCAGTTCTAAATAACAACATCAAGGGAATAGAAAGATAAATGGGTTTCATCTGTCGTTCGCTTAATTGAAAAGCGGTTCCCCCTGCATCATCTTGTCCCAATATTTTATTATCCGTATACCTATAAAAAACAGCACTGTCTCCTGCGTTATACTTCAATGTTTCAAAATCAAATTCTAAACCAGTTGCCAAACCAAGATTACTCGAATTTTTAAAACTGGTATGAAGTATCACCCCAACCGATAAATCAGATCCCACACCATTTACGTCCATTTTTTTACTGCCCATTTTTTGGAAGTTCAAACCAAAATTACCCGTCATACCCGCTTGTAGTCTTTTAGTTTCTGTTCCTTGAGCATAAGATAGGCTAAGGCTAAATAATGCCATTCCTAAGAAACATATTTTATAAAATGAAGATAGATTTTTCATGAGGTCTTTTTTATGATTAAATTTGAACAAAATTAATAATTAATAATGAGACGTGTTGTTGTCTGCCTATTTATTCTATGCCTAGCGTCTCTTTTGTCTTGTAAAGGGAACGACTACAAGGTAAATATAGAAAATATTACGCTGAATTTAGAATTTATAAATTTAGATTCAATTCTGTATGCATCAAAAGGTCAAACGGCCATCGCAAGAAAAAATGAACTACTTAGAAAAGATGCCGATTTATTAAATTACACGGTGGGTTATTGTTATCACATCTCTAGTTCTTCTGACACAGCCTACATGAATGGACTCTCTTTATTTTATAAAGATCAATACATTCAACGCTTAGAAAAAGTTATAGCGAATAAATTTCCGCCAAAAGAAAGAAAAGAACAGGAAATTAGTGATGCGTTTAAACGGTTAAAATTTCATTTTCCTAAAAATAAATTCCCGAAAAGAATTGCCTATATAAATTCGCTTTTTTCAGCGAGTGTTAACTGTTCAGATAATTTTGTGGCCATTGGATTAGATCGTTATTTAGGAAAAGATGAAAAAGTGATTAAAGAACTGCCTAGTAATGAGTTTTATCAATGGATTAAAGAAGGAATGGATAAGCAATATCTATCAAGAGATGTTGTTTTAAGTTGGTTAATGGCTCATTATATCGATGAAACGTCGGAAAATTACTCCAGCGAAATGATACGTTGGGGGAAACTACTCTTCATTACCCATGCCTGCCTTCCACATCTTGAAGATCCTGTTATTCTACGATATTCCAAAAAGGATTATGATTGGGCGATTACCAGCGAAGGCTCTTTTTGGAAATATCTTGTTGAGCAAGAATTATTGTTCAATACAATGGAAGAAACAAAACAAAACCTTCTTCACGAAGGCCCCTTTTCTGCTGGATTACCTCAAGAAAGCCCAGATCGAATGGGGCAATTTTTGGGGTATCAAATGGTAAAGAAATATATGGAGAAAGAAGGTATTACTTTAGACGAATTGGTCAAAGTTCCCTACAATACCATTTTACAATCCTACAAACCCAACTAATTGAATATGAATAAAGAAATCACCAAAACATCCGATATTCTGATTAACATAGGACTGAACCCTAACAAACTGCCCGTTTCCATTAAGTGGAATGCAGAAGATAATGGCTCAATTCCCCAAGAAGCAGAAGCATTTCTGTTGTCTATTTGGGATAAAAAAGATAAAAACACACTCAAAATTGACTTATGGACACCAGACATGTCGGTGGAGGAAATGAAGCAATTTTTTCATCAGACCTTACTTTCGATGTCTGATACTTTTGAAAAAGCGACAGGGGAACATTTAATGGCAGAAGATTTAAGGGATTATTGCTACCACTTTGCTGAGAAAATGAATATCTTACCCAAAGAATGAAAACTATTTTAGAAAAGCTGTACACTGAGCAAGGAGATGAAGTACGCTATTTCATTAAACTGAACGATGAAAAGGTGTGTTTAAATGACTTTATTGGACAGCAAATTACACTGCAGTACCTGGGGAAAATCATCTGTTCTACTTGTAGTAAAATTACCGATAAATCATTTGGTCAAGGATTTTGTTACACGTGCTTCAACGAAGCGCCTGAGGCAAGCCCTTGCATCATTCATCCAGAACTCTGCGAAGCGCATTTAGGAAAAGGTCGAGATGTTGATTATGAAGAGCGGTATCATAACCAAACGCATCTTGTCTATTTTGCAGCAACCGATAAAGTAAAAGTGGGCATTACACGCAACACGCAAATTCCTACAAGATGGATTGACCAAGGTGCACAATCAGCAATTATTTTAGCAGAAACACCTAACCGATATACAGCAGGTGTGATTGAGGTGGCATTAAAAGAAGCGTATGACGATAAAACAAACTGGCAAAGCATGCTAAAAGATATTCGAGATGAATCCATCGATTTAGTAGAAGAAAAATGGCTTGCTCAAGAACTATTACCTCATGATCTTGCCGCTTTTTTCACGGAAGATGAATCCGTTCTTTCGATTAATTATCCCGTAAAGGAATATCCCAGCACCCTAGAATCCATGAATTTTGATAAAACGCCCCTCATTTCGGGAAAACTTACTGGAATGCGTGCGCAATACTTGTACATTGATGGACATAAAGTCATTAATATTCGGCGCCATACTGGCTATGAAGTAGATATAATCTTGGGCGATGGAAAAGATTAAAACCGTATCTGATTATCTTCGTAGCTTTTTGGATATTTTTTATCCACTCGTTAAAAAACTATTTAGTAAAACGACCTACTATTACGCGGTTTGTGGAGCATCTAATATGTTGCTGAGTTGGTTATTATTTTACCTGTTCTACAACTTTGTTTTTCACCAACAGAAATGGCAGGTTCCTATCCTTAACCTCTATATTAATGCCTATACGATTAGTGCTGCTGTATGCTTTGTAATTTCATTTATCATTGGTTTTACCTTATTAAAATATGTCGTTTTTACTGCAAGTGAAATTAAGGGACGGATTCAATTGTTTCGCTATGGAATTAGCGCCATGATTTCGTTTGTGACCAGTTACGCAATTCTTAGGCTGCTAATAGAAGGTTTTGGAATGTATGCCTCAATCTCCAACGTCATCGCTTCCTTAGTTGTGGCTATTATCAGTTACCTTATTCAACGAAATTTTACGTTTCGGTGATTCAAAACCACGAATAAATGGAGCATATTTAATTCTTAACGCTTCAAAATATTTCAAAACAATCCCCAATAAAACGAAAAATATCGTGTAATTTCAAAGTAATATATAGTGTAATTTCAAAGCTACACCCAGTGTAATTTCAAAGTTGTCTATAGTGTAATTTCAAAGTTACCCCTAGTGTAATTTCAAAGTTGTCTATAGTGTAATTTCAAAGTTACATATAGTGTAATTTCAAATTTACCCCTAGTGTAATTTCAAAGTTACCTATAGTGTAATTTCAAAATTAGATGTATATTTGCATAATAAATATAAGGATTATGGGACGAATTAGAACAATTAAAAAAGCAATGGATATCTACCTTGGAAAATATCCAATTTTAGTACTAACTGGCCCTAGACAATCTGGGAAGACAACCTTTTTAAAAAACGAATTTGCCAATTACACCTATATCAATTTAGAAAATTTAGATAATAGAACCTACGCCTTAAATGATCCAAATGGATTTTTGGCTGAACATGGTAATTTTGTTATTTTAGACGAGGCTCAGCGAGCTCCTGAATTATTCTCCTACCTACAAACCAAAGTAGATAACGATAAAATAATGGGACAGTATATTTTGTCCGGCTCTCAAAATTTTCATTTGATGCGTAATATTTCTCAAAGTTTAGCAGGACGTGTAGCTCTATTCAAACTTTTACCTTTTGACAACCTAGAAATGGAGCATGCAGATTGGCTAAACGACGATTATGCCGTCAACCTGCAAAGAGGATTTTATCCTGCTATCTATGACAGAGATATTCCCTCAAAGGTTTTTTATTCCAACTACGTACAAACGTATGTAGAGCGCGATTTAACAGAATTAATTCAAGTAAAAAATCTAAAGCAGTTTAGAAATTTCATCACGCTATGTGCTGCTCGAGTAGGACAATTACTTAACTTAAATTCACTTGCCAACGAGTGTGGGATATCCCAACCTACTGCAAAAGCTTGGATTTCGGTCTTGGAAACTAGTTATATTCTCTATCAGTTACAACCCTTCCATTCAAATATTAACAAACGAATGACAAAAAATTCGAAACTTTATTTTTACGATACGGGATTAGTCTGTTTTTTACTTAAAATCAATGATGCTGCAAGCCTAAAAACCAGTGCTTACAAAGGTAGTTTGTTTGAGAATTACGTGATAAATGAATATATTAAACAACAATACCACCAGAATCTACTCCTTGATTTTTGGTTTTGGCGCGATGCCGTAGGACATGAAGTAGATTTCATTTGGCAAAACACCGAAAAATTAAACCTTGTTGAAATAAAAGCCAGCGAAACAATCATTCCCGATATGTTCAAAGGATTGAGTTATATGAAAAAGTTTATGCCCGATCTGATTGAAAGCAAAACCATCGTACACACCGGTCTATTTAATCAAAATAGAACCGCTGGAGAAGTATTGAGTTGGAAAAAGATCTTGAGGTGATGTTTTAGTAGTTAAACGCATCATTATTCAAAACCACGAATAAATGGAGAGTATTCAATCCTGTAAGTGCAAGGTTAAGCACTATAAATTTTAATAGATTTCATCCAACTGCTTTCCTACAGCCGCATAACTAAAATGCGTTAGTGCATAGGTTCTGAGTTCCTCAGGATCAAAGGACTTTCCGTTCAACATAGCTTGCATCGCTTCTACTAATTGAGCTTCGTTTCGCGGCTCCACCAAAATACTGTTGCTATCATTCGCGAATTCAGGAATGCCATTTACTGTAGTAGCAATAACAGGAACGCCACACATCCACGCCTCTGGAATCACACAAGGGAAGTTTTCGAAATTGCTAAATAGCACCAGGGCACTACAATTTTTCACAAAATTGGCAATTTCTACCGTTGACATGGTTGGATAGAAAAATACAAATGAATTTAATATGCCTAATTCACGGGCTAATTGATGCGCTTTTGTCACATCGCCATCGCTGATAATGTGAAAGGAAAAATTGGAGCTCACTTTTGAAAGCTGATGCACAGCTCGTAGCATCCCCAATACGTTTTTGGCGGGCTCAAATGCATTAGAAATATGGACAAATTGATGAGCGGTTTGTGGTGTTTCTGAGGGAAGAAAAATCGCTTCGTTCACAACATTCGGAACTACTTGAACAGTGATTGACGGCACTAGTTTCTTTAAGCGTTCGCCTAAATCTTGACTAACTGGCATAACACTTTCCGATGACTTGAGAACTTTTTTAGCCAGTGATAGAATGACCTTAGGATAAGCATTTGCCCCGCCTTGAAAACCACTTGCATGCTCACTAATCACCAGGGGAATTCCCAGTTTTGTTTTTAATTTTCGGGCGAAGTAACCCAATGGGTAAATGACATTTAAATGAATAAGATCAGGCTTGCCGTGCGCCTCAATTACTCTCTTCATTCCTAAGGAAAAGGCCTTTTTATACTGTGAAAATGCCTGTATTGAACCGAGTAAGGGTAAAGAAGTTTTTTTCTTTGGGTAATAAATTAAAATTTCGTTGAGCACACCCCGCTTATTTTCTACTATTTCCATAGATGAATTGGTGTCATCAGCAATAATCGCTAATACCACTACTTCATTCAAGAGGGAAACTGCTTCTGCATGTTTCTGTACAAAATTACCTAGCGTTGGGTTTTTGCGGTTGGGATACCAAGAACATAAAAAGAGGACTTTTTTACCTTTGTGTGACATGTGCTAAACCAGGATGGTTTGAAATACAATGTTAACCTGTTCTATGGTGTAATCAATTTCTTCTTTCGTGGTATAATGGGAAAATGAAAAACGAACATTAGGCCTACTCATATCGGCTTTTATTCCACTTAAAACATGTGATCCAGCAGTGGCGCCAGATGAACAAGCACTACCACCACTAGCGGCAATCCCTTTTAAATCTAAGGTAAATAATACCATTGACGCTTTTTCTGTTGGTGGAAAGCAAACGTTGAGTACCGTGTATAGCGCTTTGTCATGGGATGTTTCACCATGAAATGAAACGCCCGGTATTGTAGCCGTCAATTGTTCGATCATGTAGGCTTTCAATCCCCTAACATGGGCTTGGTGTACAGCTAAATTATCGTACGCTAAATCAAATGCTTTTGCTAAACCTACAATTCCAGCGATGTTTTCTGTTCCGCCTCTTAAACCTCGTTCTTGCGATCCCCCATAAATAAAAGGGGCTACTTTGGTCGCTTTATTGACATAAAGAAAACCTACTCCTTTTGGGCCATGAAACTTATGTGCGGCGCAGGTAATAAAGTCAATATCCAACTCATTTAAATCAAACGAATAATGACCCATTGTTTGAACCGTATCCGAATGAAAATAAGCGCCGTTTTCTCTGCAAATTTTCGCCACTGCTTTGAGTGGAATTAAGGTTGCAATTTCATTATTGGCGTGCATCAATGAAACCAAGGTGGGAATTTTATCGGCTAAGTGTTCAGATAGTTCATTCAAATCGATATTGCCAAGACTGTCTACAGATAAATAAGTAATGGTGGTGCCGTATTTTTTATGTATCGCTTCAGCCGTATGACCTACCGCATGATGCTCAATCTTCGTGGTGATGATTCGTTTAACGCCTAAGTCTTCTACAGCTGTAAGTAGCGCCATGTTATCTGCTTCAGTTCCCCCCGAAGTGAAAATAAGTTCTGAGGAATGGCAATTCAACCAGGCGGCAATGGAGCGCCGAGAAGTTTCTAATAAGGCTTTAGAATTTCGACCATAATAATGCGTGGAAGAGGCATTACCAAAATTTTCTTGATAAACATCAACCATTGCCGCTATAACCTCTGGCGCCATTGGTGTAGTTGCTGCATTATCTAAATAAACACGCATTTTTATCTTTTAAAAAGCGAAGATACGCATTTTGTTTCCTTTGGTTGAAATTTTAATACCTTTGGTTTATCGATTAAATTGATATATGAAAAGTATTTCACTCTTATTTTTAGTGTTTTTTACAACAGGCATGCTTGCCCAAAAGCCTGAAAAATCAAGAACAGGAGGCGAACTTTCATTGGGCCTTCGATCTTCCTTGAGTCTTTTTAACGAAGAAACCAATGAAATGAGCGGAAAAGGAGTTGGGGGTCAATTCCGTTTACGGTTTGCTGAAGATCTAAACAGCGAGTGGTTTTTCGATTATTTAACGAGCGATATTTTAAACTATGCCTTTCGGACCGACTACCACATTGGTTGGAGCGTCATGTATTATCCCCTAGCCTACCAAGCCTATTACAAAAGCAAGGAACACAAACTCACGTTAAGGCCTTACATTATCGCTGTACATTGCTTCGACTACACATCCATTCAATCCAAAGCAAACAAGGACATTTTTGCAGATCGCTGGAGCTCAGCAATACAAGCCGGTATCGGCAATCATTTTGAGCTTGGTCCGCGCTTCGACCTCTCGCTGAGTGGCCAATACATGGTTCATTTGGGAAAACACCTTCATTCAGACTATAATTTCTCGACTCAAACCTTAGTATTAAGCGAAGAAAAAGGACAAGATTTAGCTGGTCACCTGCTCCTCACCTTGAGTTTAAACTATAAAATTGCTCGATTATGGGGAAAATAATGCTGTTATTGGCCTTGATGACTTCACTTTTTTCATTGAGCCAATCTAGGCCCATTCATTACCAAGCTGGTTTACTCAAGGCCAGTGCAACCATCGCACCTACAAATTTTTACAGGGCTTATTCTACCTCAGCAATGCTTAATGGTTACCTTGAATATATCGCAGAGGATAAAATCAGTATCAGGGGAGATATTTTTCAATACATCCCTGGTGTTGGCAGATTTGTTTTTAATCACCTCAACATGCCGCAAAACTACACCGCCATTTACGCGGGATTCGGCTATCAACTCGGAAAGAAAAATTGGAAACACACCTTGCACATTCAACCCGGCATCACCTATACCCAAATCGGCGCTACCATAGCCTATCCAACTCCGCGCTATTCTGTCAATCCTTCAATTAACCTGAAAGCCGGAACTTGTTTGTATGTTTCGCCTTACTTTCATTTTTTTGCAGAAATCAACTGGAATAACTCCTCTATTCGAAATAATCCAGAAAGCTCCTCTATTTCCACAGCACAAGTAGGTATAAGCGCTGGACTTGGGTTTAATATTCAAACTCGAAGAAAATTAAACAGGAATTAGTCTAAGGTGAAGGGCTTCATTTAGTTCAAAAGCGAAACTTAAGATTGAGTTGAGGCGCAAGCGACTGTTACTTTAGGAAGGTTAGTTTTCGCCAAAGCAGCATAACCACCAATAACGTCTTTTATTCCTTCGAAACCACGGGATTTTAAGATCGAGGCCGCAATCATGCTCCTGTAACCACCGCCACAAAGCAGCACAAGTTCTTTATCCTTAGGAAATTCGGCCATACGTTCGTTGATAAAATCAAGGGGAATACTAGGCACATCTACCAAATGCTCCGATTCGTATTCACCCGGTTTCCGTACATCAATCAAACGTTCATTGGCAGTTAATCCTTGCTCCACATCGCTGGCCTCTACCCTACCGATGCTGTCAAGGGTATCTTCCCACGCACGAATTCCCCCATCCAAATACCCCCTTACGTTGTCATATCCCACCCGAGCCAAGCGGCGCACCGTTTCTTCTTCCTTGCCATCTGGTGTAACTAAAATAATTTCCTGTGCAACATCGGGAATCAAAGCCCCAACCCATGGAGCAAATTGACCTTCCAAGCCAATGAAAATACTTCCCGGAATGAATCCTTGAGCAAATTCGGTGGCAGGGCGCGTATCCAAAATCAATGCTTCAGGAGCCAATGAGGTGAATTGATCCCGACTTAAGGCCTTTAATCCACGAGCCATTACGTCATGGATGGAATCATATCCCTTTTTATTCATCGCTACGTTCATCCCAAAATAATTGGGAGGTGGCAATAAACCATCGGTCAATTCTTTAATGAAAGTACTTCGGTCCATATCAGACCTCAAGGCATAATTGACATTTTTTTGATTCCCAAGGGTATCAAAGGTTTCTTTCGACATGTTTTTTCCACAAGAACTTCCCGCTCCATGTGCAGGATATACTATAATGTGATCTGCCAAGGGCATGATTTTATTTCGCAATGAATCGAATAGTGTACCTGCCAAATCCTCTTGCGTCATAGCGGCCGATTTTTGTGCTAAATCAGGTCTTCCGACATCACCAATGAATAAGGTATCACCGGAGAACAAGGCGTGTTCTCTTCCGTTTTCGTCGATTAAAAGATAACAAGTGGATTCCATGGTATGGCCTGGTGTGTGCAAGACACGAACAGAGCAATCTCCAAAAGCCAATACCTCACCATCTTTGGCCGATTGAAACGCAAATTGAGGGTCAGCCATAGGACCAAAAACAATGGGAGCACCTGTAGCTTTAGCTAAATCCAAATGACCGGAGACGAAATCGGCGTGGAAGTGCGTTTCTAAAATATATTTTATCGTCACAGCATCTGCCTTGGCTCTGCTCATGTAAGGTGTTATTTCCCTCAAGGGATCGATAATAATCGCCTCCGAACCGGAAGTCACATAATAAGCACCCTGGGCTAAACATCCTGTATAAATTTGTTCGATTTTCATGATCAGTATTTTAATTACAAAGGTAAAAAATTAGTGGGCTTATATTAAAAAAGGCAGCTAAATCGATCTAAATTGGCATTATTAGTAAAATTAAATTGAGTATTCGAAATCGTACCAGCAAACTATTTTAATGTTAAAAACCAAGAATTCATCTGAAGTGAGAACGATTTAGTGACTATTAGCGTCCGTAAAGGCGGAAATATTCGGCCTTGAATTTAATGGTTTTTGCACCTGAACTGAAACTTTTAATTTTTAAAATTTCTACAAGAACATTTTTGAAAATTTCAGTTTCAGAAAGGAGTTAAAATTGTTCGCAACGAATTGTAAGTAGTTTTAGAATAATTATTTGCGAACAAAATAGGAATTCATAGCCTTGACTTTTTTAGCTTCGCTGCTACTTCGTGGTGTTTCTTTTTTTGTCAAGCAAAAAAGAAAGGCAAATAGAATAATTTTTAAATTAAGATGATTATTCAAATTAGAACTTTGAATAGGAACTTGATTGGCGGCACGAAAACCACACTCAAAAACGAAATAGCCAAACTATTTTTTTCGCTTGGTAACTTTGATATTTTATGCCCAAAATGAACTCATCTCGACTCCGCTCGATGAGCTAAAAGTGGATCGAGCGAAATCGAGAGACACGATGAAGCATAGACACAAAGTATGAGTTGATTGAGATGTGCTCAATCCTTCACGCAGCGAACAGAAAAACCTTTTCCCTTTTCTGCACCGTTGAAATTGACTATGTAGTCATCGGTAGAAACCAAGTAGTAGAACCAAGGGTTAGTATTCTCGGACTCTGATGCAGTCCACCATACACCACTATAACCAATTAACAAGAATGATCCATCCCTATCACGAGCACCTCCAGGAAGACCAGAAAAACCACTCTTATTTGTACCGTTGCCTCTTTGACTCCACCCTTTTTTAGATTTCATATTTTTTCCGGAAAAAAGTGGTTTAGACTGATCACGGTAATCTCCAAATTGTAATTGGCTTCCTAAATAGACCGTCATCTTTGTCCATTCTTCATCCGTAGGAATATGCCAACCTGATGGAGCTAAACCACGCGCATCGTTTACCGCAAACCAATTGTATAGCTTGCCGTATTTTGTTCCGTTTTTCGGGTCGTTATCGTAATAACACCAAGCTGGCTGATAGTTTTCACCAGCAGCTACCCATTCTGCATCTGATTTGGCTTGTGGTATAGGATCACCGTTGCGAAAGGTAGTTACATCCAAATTTTTGGCAGTCCAAGTTAGGGTGCCAATTTTTATCGATTGCGAATTACCAAAACCTGAAAAAGTAACGAAAGTAAGAAAAAGTACTGTTGCGATTTTCATTTAGATTGGTAATTTAAATTAGTACTTAGATTATATTACAACGATTTGTATCTTTCAAATTTACAAACTATTTCCATTAAAGCTTACTTCACTATTCAAGAGTTTTGTCCCAATTAATGGGATTAGTTGAATATTGTTGTACTTTTGCACTTTAAATACAGTTCTTTTGATTAAAAAGTTGTCCCAGGAATTGTAAATCATCTAAAACAATTCTAATGAATTTTGAACAACTCGGGGTCATTCCCACGATTTTAACCGCAATCGAAAATCAAGGTTACACCAACCCAACGCCCATTCAAGAAAAAGCTATTCCTATCGTTTTAAACGGTAATGATTTAATTGGCTGCGCACAAACAGGAACTGGAAAAACAGCTGCTTTTTCGATTCCTATTTTACAATTATTATACGCATCACCCGAGCGAAAAAAACACGGTAAAATACGTTCCTTAATTGTTACACCTACCAGAGAATTAGCCATACAAATTGGAGAAAGTATCAAACTATACGGACAAGGACTGAATATTCGTCATGCTGTTATTTTTGGTGGCGTATCACAACACAATCAAGTCAATCAATTAAAATCTCATGTCGATATTCTTATCGCTACACCCGGACGTTTATTGGACCTTATTCAACAAGGATTTGTAAAATTAAACGATCTGGAAATTTTTGTTCTTGATGAAGCGGATAGAATGCTTGACATGGGCTTTATCCACGACATTAAAAAAATCATCAAATTACTACCACAGAAGAGACAAAATTTATTTTTCTCTGCCACCATGCCGAAAGAAATTATTGGCCTTGCAAATACGATCTTAACAGATCCTAAAATGGTAGAAGTTACTCCAATTGCATCTACTTCAGATTTAATTGAGCAGCATGTTTATCATGTAGATGCAGATGAAAAGAAAAATTTATTAATCGAGTTAGTGAAAGCGCAGGCAGTGGAAGCTAGAGTGTTAGTATTCACTAGAACCAAACATGGGGCTGATAAAGTGGTTAAATTCCTTCAAAAGGTTCAAATAAAATCTGCAGCAATACATGGTAATAAGTCACAAAATGCGCGTCAAAATGCATTGAATGATTTCAAAAATAAAAACCTAAAAGTATTGGTTGCTACAGATATCGCAGCTCGCGGCATCGACATCGATGATTTAGAAATGGTGTTGAATTATGAAATCCCGAATATTCCTGAAACCTATGTACATCGTATTGGAAGAACAGGTCGAGCAGGCGTTAAAGGTGTGGCAATTTCATTCTGTGATCAAACGGAAAAAAATTACCTTAAGCTCATTCAGAAACTCACCAAAAAGGAATTAACCGTTAAAAAAGCATAAGCTAAAAACTATTCAATCTATTTTTTGTTTATTAAAATCGTTGTTAAATCATTTATATGATGGAACAGATTAAACGATTTAAACATGGACTCAAACTATTGTCATTACAGCGATTTGCCTTCCGTTGAAGCTTACCGAAAAAAAGACATACTGAATACTGAACGGGTAACGACCGATGCTGAAACAGATCGCATTATCGAAATGGCTTGGGAAGATCGTACTCCTTTTGATGCGATTAAAATGCAATTTGGGTTAAATGAACAAGCCGTAAGAAATCTAATGCGCAAGGAATTAAAAGCCAGCAGCTACAACAGATGGAGAAAACGCGTAGAGGAGTGTAAAACAAAGCATGCAAAAAAAAGATTAGACCTCATCAATCGTTTTAAGTCATCATCACAACGCTTGATTACAAAAAATAAAATTTCAAAGCGCTAATTTTTATTTCAATTCTTTACCATTAGTTTTCGATAAACAAATGAATTGTATAAAAATCAACTCCATTTTCGTTTTTTTCTCCTTCTCGATTGGCAAAGAGAGGATAAAGAAAATTTCGAGGCGTAAGCGATACCGAAAAGCGCTTGTCGTTTGATAAGCGGAGCTTATCACTCTTTTCGTGTATCGGTCGATGAGAAATTTTCGCCGAACGTCTTCAATCGAGAATTGATTTTTTCGTTCTTTTGTATCAAGACAAAAG
>JBILCD010000135.1:0-6525 GCA_044353285.1 Crocinitomicaceae bacterium
GGATGGATACATGAATGCGTGTCCATATTGCCGCAACAAAAAAACACATATATTAGAAAATAACCATGAGCAATCCATCGCTGAATTGCGACAAGAAGGCTGTGAAATCGTTAATAACCTTGCTTAAATTTAAACCTATGAAAATGAATTTAATCCGAAGTAAAAATGTACTTAAATCCATCAGTTTGATTTGGCTTGTTGGCATTGTATCAAGTTGCGGAGTTCATTACAAATTAAAGCCTGTAAACTTCAATATTAAAGGAAGACTTCTTTCGGAAATAACCCAAGAAAATTCGGTAATTTTCGTTCATTCAAAGAATGAATTAATTCAACTGAAAGGAGCGTTAATAGTTGATGATAAATTGGAAGCCTTTCAGGTAGAAACGGATCAAGCAGAGTTTAAGTTTTATCAAAGAATTATAAATACTTACTCTAGAAAAGCTTACTTCAATAAAGAGGATGTTTTAGCAACGCGTGATCGCGTCAAGAATGCTGTAATTACCGATACCATTAAACTAATCGACGATCAACAATTTAGTGAAGCGAATGGATCAAGTGACATTATACATCAAGTACATATTTATGCTGAGAAAATGAGTCAAAACGGCAATTCTATTCAAATTGACTTGAGTGATATTTATAAAATGGAAATTTTTAAGCGAGAAGCAAATACTGACATTGTCTATGCTATTTTAATTCTTGGAGCAATACTATTACTCATCTTTGTCATTGCCATAGCCATATCCTGCGCTTGTCCACACGTTTATTTGGAAAATGGTGCAAGCTATTCCTACACCAACACACTATTTACTGGTGCTGTTAGTCAGGAACTTGAGCGTTTTGACTATAAATTAATTCCTGATTTCCATCCAAACAAAAGCACAATAAACATGCAAATTCATAACGAGGAGCAAGAAATCCAACATACGAATGTACTGCAATTAATTGCCGCTTATCATGACCCTTCTATTCAAGTACTAGCGGATCAACGTGGACAACTTTACTCGATTTCCAATGCCACTTCCGCTAGTTCAGCAAAAGATCAGCGCGGGGCAACTATGCATGAATTAGTCGCGGAGTCCGATGGTGCTGTTTATGAGTTCGATACACCAAGTAAAAACGGAATAGCTAGTAGTATTCTCACCTTTCAAACTACTCAAGAAGCGAGACAGGCAAAACTGGTTTTAAGTTTACGAAACAGCGATTGGGCTGGATTGATTCACAAAGAATTCATAAATGCACTAGGATCGCATCATCAAAAATGGGCCTCTAAGAACCGCACTCAGAGTGGCGCGAAACAACTGCAAGAAATGAAAGAGGCCGGAATTCCATTAATTGTATCTGTCAAAAAGAACAACAAATGGGTTGAATTAGAAACCATACAACCGATTGGGAACGCCGAAATGCAATCCTTGGTTGTGCCAATTGACGCATCTTTTCTTTCAAATGGGAAAGTGGAAATCCGCATCGATGGAGCATACCGTTTTTGGACGCTGGATTATGCCGCAATGGATTTCTCCGCTGCTCAAGAGTTCGAAACACAAAAACTAAATCCAACATTCGTGTCAGGTGACCCCTTAAATGTATTGGCATTAAACGTAGATGATCATCAATACTTAACTACATCTGCTGGCTCTGAAGCAATCTCGGTGCGATTTGAAGGACTAAAAGCGGAGCATCGAACCTTATTTGTTCAAAGCAAAGGCTACTACATCCGCCAAGATGTACAAAAAGGAAAGCCGGCGTGGGCACAATTAGCAAAAATTTCCCGCAATAATGGATTAGCCCGTTTTTCTCAGGATGTCTTTTTTAAATACGTCAATCAATTCGAACAACTCAGTATTCGATAATCCGGAAAAAAATAATTCCGTTTTCTTTATTTCTCTCCCTACTTTTTTTGAGGTGACTGAGTCTGTCAGTTGACGGATCGAGAGGAACGGCGCAAAGGATTTTAAAAGTGATTCCTACTTATCAATTGCACCTTCCGCTTTTTTAATTAATTTTGTTTCCTTAAAACACATCAATATGAATTATGATATCATTGTAGTTGGAAGTGGCCCAGGTGGATACGTTACTGCTATTCGAGCTTCTCAGTTAGGGCTTAAAACTGCCATTGTTGAACGCGAATCTCTTGGTGGAGTATGCTTGAATTGGGGCTGTATTCCAACCAAAGCCTTGATAAAAAGCGCTAATGTGTTCGAATACCTAAACCACGCAAGTGACTATGGTATATCTGTAAAAGACGTGAAAGCGGATTTTACTGCCATGGTAAAACGAAGCCGGGATGTTGCCGATGGAATGAGCAACGGTATACAATTCTTGATGAAAAAGAATAAAATTGACGTCTTAAAAGGAACAGGGAAAATCGCAGCAGGAAAATCGGTTATCGTTACAGATGATGCTGGCGTTTCAACTACCTATGTGGCAGGAAAAGGGCTTATCATTGCTACCGGATCTCGTTCACGCGAATTGCCCAATCTTCCTCAAGATGGCACAAAAATAATTGGTTATCGTCAAGCGATGACATTGGCCACTCAACCGAAACGCCTTGTTGTTGTCGGTTCCGGAGCTATTGGTGTTGAATTTGCCTACTTTTATAATGCGATCGGTACTGAGGTTACTGTTGTTGAATATTTACCGAACATTGTTCCAGTAGAAGACGAAGATATATCTAAGCAATTAGAAAAATCATTCAAAAAAGCAGGGATTAAGATTATGACTAATTCTTCTGTTGAGCACGTAGACACCAGCGGTAGTGATTGCATAGTGACTGTAAAAACAGAAAAGGGTGAAGAGAAAATTTCATGTGACGTAGTCCTTTCCGCGGTTGGAATTCAAGCTAACATCGAAAATATAGGATTAGAAGAAGTCGGAATTGTCGTAGATAAAGGACGAATACTAGTTGATGATTACTACCAAACAAATATACCTGGCTATTATGCCATTGGTGATATCGTTCCAGGACCTGCCTTAGCACACGTTGCCTCAGCAGAAGGAATAATTTGTGTTGAAAAAATTGCAGGACATCATCCTGCTCCATTAAATTATGGAAACATCCCAGGATGCACCTATTGTTCGCCAGAAGTGGCATCCGTAGGAATGACAGAAAAAGCAGCAAAAGCAGCAGGATTTGAAGTAAAAATAGGGAAGTTTCCTTTTTCTGCCTCAGGTAAAGCAAGTGCAGCTGGAACAAAAGATGGCTTTGTAAAATTAATTTTCGATGCTAAATACGGTGAATTATTAGGAGGGCACATGATCGGTGCAAACGTTACTGAAATGGTAGCCGAATTAGTCGCTGTTCGTAAACTAGAAACTACTGGCGAAGAATTAATTAAAACCGTTCACCCCCACCCTACTATGTCTGAAGCCATTATGGAGGCAGCAGCAGCCGCTTACGGCGAAGTAATTCACCTATAAAATATGAATATACGGCTAGTAGCATTTCTGTTTCTTTATATAAGTTATTTGCAACATGCATTTACGCAAGTCGTAATCAACGAAGGATGTAATAAAAACTACACCTCTAGCGTAGACGAAGATGGTGATATTGGGGATTGGATCGAATTGTATAATGCTGGAATGAGCTCCGTTGACCTTTCATCGTATTCCTTAAGCGATAAATTTTCTGAACCTTTGCTATGGCCACTTACTGGATTGAGTATAGGTCCCAATGACTTTTTAAAATTTTATTGCAGTAAAAAAAGCCGCTACCAAACCGCCCCTTTTTCTAATTCAGTGAGCGAACAGTCGTATGTTCCTTTTGTCGGTTGGAATACCCATACCTTTTCAAGCGCTTTCAATTGGGACGGGCAAAGTAACATATTATTAAACATCTGCTCCTACCAAAATTCGGGCTACACCGAGAATTCAGTTTTCTTACAAACAGCAACACCATATGCTTCTACCATTGCTACCTTTAATGACGGGAGTGAGGCATCTTGCTCTTCTCAGTTTGGTGGCTCTTACAACCAAAGACCCAATCTTCAAATAAATGGAACAACCATTGATTTTGGTACGCTGCAGAATTCAAATACCGATTACCCAGCTCCTTATGGAAATTGGTATTGGAGTGCTCGACACCAAGTATTGGTTCGTGCGGCTGAATTAATAGCGGCTGGAATTACCTCCGGGCCTATCAATTCCATTGGCTTTCAAGTTGTATCAACCAATACCATTACCTATACATATGTTGATGTCGCCATCAAAGAAACCACACTTAATGAGTTGCCGCCATCGTTTGTTCCTTTAACTGGGTATGCCAACCACACGAACTTCAAAATCGATAACGGCGGTGAAACCATTTATTTATTTGATCCCGCGCTTACATCCGTAAGCTCTTTAATGGTCAAATCTCCTCAAACAGATGTGTCCATTGGACGCTTTCCTGATGCAGCAAACAATGCGGTTTGGATGAACCCAAGTTTTGGTCAAACAAACAACGGCACAAATACTTACGATGACAGTTTAGTGCCTCCGAAGCTATCCATGGCCACAGGAATCGTTGACCAAATATTCTATTTGAAAATAACAAATTTAAATCCCGATTCAATCGCTACTAAAATAACATACACGGTTGATGGAAGCGAACCCACCTTTAATTCAACGGAATTTTTAGACGATTCCATTTACGTCTATCAATCATTAATTGTTCGAGCAAAAACTTTTCCGATTAGCGCCAGCAATTACCTAGTGAGTCGCGAAAGCTATGGTACTTATTTATTCAATATTGACCATTCTACCCCCATCTTATTAGTCACCACGGAAAACAGCAACCTATATGGAGCGACAGGCATCTTTGATAATCCTAATTCAGATTGGCTAAGAGCAGCTCACGTGACTTGGTTGAGTAAAGAAGGAAATCATCCGACACTTTTTCAAACAAGAACGGCTATCCGAATGGACGGTGGCGCAGGTGGAAGTCGAGGAAACCCACAACGCTCTTTTCGCCTTTCTTTTGATCATGCAGCATTGGGAGAAAAAACAGTGAACTTACCCTTAATTCCAGCCATCCCATTTCGAAACAAATACAGCGATGTTTATCTGAGGAATGGAAGTAATCAATGGTTAAATTTTCCTCAAAAAGATGCTTGTCAAGTGAGCATGATGAGCAAGGGAACCGATAATTATTATTCAGCCATGGAGCCCGTATCCGTTTACATCAATGGGCAATATTTTGGTCTTTATGAGTTGAGAGAAAAGTTCAATACAGAATACTTCGACGAAAGAGAAAACATCAACAAAGACTCTATAGACATATTATCCATGTCTTATTTTTATAACCTCGTCTTAAGAGCAGTTGAGGGCAAGGTAGAAAATTTTACAAACGACTACACCTTATTTAATGCCCTAGACCCTAGCCAAGCAAATTACATCAGCCAGGCAGAACAGTACTTCGACTTGAACCATTACACCGATTACGTTATCGGGGAAACGTGGATGGGAAATACTGATTGGCCAGGAAATAATATCAAAATTTACCGATCCAACAAAACCAATTACCGTTGGCGTTTTGCGCTAATAGATTTAGAGTTATCTATGCAGCCAGGTTCATGGACCTCCTGTACAGACAACAACATAGCGTATATCATGGGACAAAGTCAAGATAATCCCTATATCAACATTTGGTTGCAGAGCATTCAAAACCTAAGTTATAAAAATTCATTTATTAATCGCTATGCAGACCTTATGAATACTAGTTATCTAATCGATACCTTACTTCATACAGAGCAGGAATTTTTCGACAAAATGGTAGTCGAAATGCCAAAGGAATACCAGCGTTGGGGCGATCCGAATAACATACCCGGTCAGATGACTAACTTTTTTAACAACCATGAAATTTTCCAGCAACAATTGGCCTGTAGGAATGAAATTGTTAGAGAAGACATATTAACGGAATTTCAATTAACGAAACAAGTAAAAGTAGGGCTAGATGTATTTCCAGATAGCTCAGGCTCCATTCTACTCAATACCATTCAGCCCAGAATTTATCCATGGGAAGGAATTTATTTCGATGGTGTTCCCATCCGACTTACAGCATTAGCTGATTCAGGCTACAGTTTTGTAAAGTGGATGCCCCATCCCTTGATCGCTGACACATTAAATCCGACATTTGAAAGCAACGTAGATTTGGACTCAACCATCTTCACCGCCATTTTTAAATTAATTCCACCACCACCAGACGGACCGACCATTGAATTTACACTTTTTCCATCCCCAAGTTCAACAAGCATTACGCTTGCACACAACAACCCAACACTAGCGAAAAATATTCGATATGAAATTTACGATCTGAATGGAAGAATCATTAGTACGGGAAAACTCGATGAAAATAGTAAGCAGACCCACATCACTATTGCTAACTTTCAAGCAGCATTATATTTAATTCGCCTTACCAACGACAACGACTTTCTGGAAACCAAGCGTTTCGTGAAAATATAAATTTGTCATAAATTCTGACAAATAGTCACTCGTTTTGCACATTTTTCCTGATTTTGTCACTTGATTTAGAAAAAATACGCGTGGCAT
>JBILCD010000297.1:0-6517 GCA_044353285.1 Crocinitomicaceae bacterium
GATTTTTTATCCCAATAATACCACACTCAATTACATTGGAAACAATACTACTTCCGCCGTACTAAAAGTTACCACATCATCAGAGAATATTCTTGCTAGGGCCTTTACTTCGGCTATAGATATTTACGAGCCAGACTTGAGGGCAACTGTTTATGTTCAAGATTTAAACGGTGGACAAGTAGTTCCTGGAGATATTTTGGAATATAAAATGGTTGGAAAAAATATTGGAAGTGATGTATCCTTCAATACCTTCATGACAGACACCCTTGATATTCGAACGAACTTTGTACCAGGCTCTATTACCTATTCTAATGGTCCATTTGTAGGCGTTAAAACAGATGCTTTTGGCGATGATCAAGCCGAATATGATCCAATCAATCGGTGTATTATTGCCCGGGTTAACACTGGAGCAAATGCCATAACAGGCGGAGTAATGAATAATTCACCTAATGGAGCAGACTCAGCGGTAGTGAAATTTCAAGTTCAAGTAGTGAACGATTGCTTGATTTTAGCTTGTGACAGTACACTAGAAAACAAAGGATATATATTCGGAACCGGAAATATCTCAGGAAATCAATTTACCAATAATGGAGTTTCTGATATTTACGATGCAAACGGTTGTCCTACCTCTAATAATAATATGGTAACCATCAATTCAAGTTGCCCCCCTGTTGACGTAACGCACAACTTCCCCCTTTGCCTAGGTGATACTCTTCAATTCAGTGTTCCCACCAGCCTTTATGCGAATTATGCTTGGTTTGGTCCAAATGGATTCAGTTCCAATATTGCCAATCCCTTCATTAGTAACATCACCAGTGCAGCCGCTGGTATTTATCAATTGAATGTCACTTTTAACGGAAGCACATGTACTTTTTATAATTTACTTGACACAGTAGTTGTAAACCCTAATCCCACCATCAATTTAGTTAACCTAAGCAATGTGACGTGCTTTAATTATGGTAATGGTGCTATTACCGTGATTGCGAATAGCACCCCAACATACACATACCTATGGAGCAATGGGTCAACTACTCCAAATATTTCGAATTTAGGACCGGGAGTTTACACAGTAACTGCAACAGATTCTTTCACCTGCAATATCACCGCTAATTATCAAATTACACAACCTACGCCTTTAATAGCCAATGCCAATGTAACTTCCAATTACAATGGACAACAAATCAGTTGTTTCAATGCAGCAGATGGTACAGCAAGCGTGGCGGGTACTGGCGGAACAGCTCCATATTCTTATTCTTGGTCCAATGGGCAAAACACACAAAATGCTTTTGGACTGGACACAGGTATATATGTTGTTACCATTACCGATGCGAATGGTTGTGTTGCCATAGATTCTATCTTTCTAAGCGAACCGACTCCCATTGTACTCAATACAAGCCACACCGATGTTACATGCTACGGTGGATTTAATGGGAGTATCAATTTAACGGCAACTGGTGGAACCTTCCCCTACACTTATTTATGGTCAAACAACACCAATAACCAAAATGTTATCAATTTACCTGCGGCCATTCATACTGTAACCGTAACTGATGTCAACGGATGTATTAGCATCATAGCAGACACGGTCAATCAACCGCCACAGCCAATCACACCATCAGAAACCCACGTGAATGTAGCTTGCTTCGGCGATGCCACAGGATCTATCAACCTTTCCGTAATCGGTGGAACACCAGGATACACTTATTCTTGGAATACCGGATCTACCAATCAAGATATACAAAACCTACCCTATGGGGTTTATACGGTGACCATCACTGACTCCAATAATTGTTTAGGACAATACTCCATAGTAGTTACCCAACCCGCAGCTCCACTCTCCAATTCTGCTGTGATTACACCCGTTGGCTGTATCGGAGACAGTTCAGGAGCCATCAACATGGGGGTTTCTGGCGGAACACCGATTTACTCCTACGTGTGGAGCAATGGCGCAACATCAGGAATCATATCCGGTTTACCTACTGGAACATACAGCGTAACCGTTACCGATTTAGTTGGCTGTATTTTACAAGGATCATATTTCGTAAATGAACCTTTAACCGCTATTTCAGCATCTGCAACGCATCAAGATATATTTTGCTACGGTGCAGCCACAGGAAGTATTGATTTAACTCCAGCCGGAGGAACCCCACCTTATTCTTATTTTTGGAATAATGGTTTTGTAAGCCAAGATTTATTTAATCTCCCTGCAGGAACTTACACCGCTTCTGTTCAAGATGGTAATGGCTGTCAAGTATTTGTTTCTCAAACGGTAGTTGAATTATCGATACCCATCGTATTAACTGAAACCCATCAAGATGTTTTGTGCAACGGATTTTCAACCGGAAGCATAGATTTAACCGTGAGCGGAGGAACCCCTGCATACAATTACAGTTGGAGTACCAGCAGTGCCAATCAAGACATCAATAGTCTACCGGCGGGGACATATACCGTAGTCGTTACAGATGCTGTATTTTGTACAGACACCTTGACTGTTTCGATTGCCCAACCAGCAAATGCATTAATAATTACTGAAACACACGTCAATCCCTCCTGTATTGGTGGCACCAGCGGTAGCATCAATTTAAGTGTGTCCGGAGGTGTCCCAGGTTACAACTTCTTATGGAATAACGGCGAAACGACTGAGGATATAGACACCCTAGCTTCGGGAATCTACCAGGTGATGATTGGAGATTCTAATGGCTGCCAATTGCCATTCACTATTCCGGTCATTGACCCTTCCAATAATATGAATTTATCGTACACCTACGGAAATGTCAATTGTTTTGGCGGTGCCGATGGATTTGTCGATCTAACATTAACAGGAGGTAACCCAAACTATTATTACAACTGGTCCAACGGAGCCGTGGTTCAAGATATTACCAACCTCGCACCAGGGAATTATTATGTAACGGTCACCGATGTGATTGGCTGCAGTCTTTTTATGAGTCAATTGATAACCGAACCAGATTCTGCCTTAGTTGTCATTTCGAGTTACAACAACATACCTTGTTTTGGTGACAGCACGGGCTCTGTCACACTAAATATCAATGGAGGAACATTGCCCTATAATTTTTTATGGAACACAGGATCCACCCAACAAAATTTGACAAACCTTCCCATCGGAACCTACTCAGTTACTGTGACTGATGCCAATGGTTGTTCGCAATACATTTCAGATACGTTAACTCAACCAGGAGCTGCACTCACGGGATCAATATTCCCAACGATGGTTGTTTGCTATGGCACGGCAAGCGGTGCAGCAAATTTATCCGTTTCTGGTGGCGTATTGCCATATAGCTACGCTTGGACAAATGGATCGAGCACGGAAGATATCACTTCCATTTTCGCCGGAACCTACACCGTTACCGTTACTGATTTTGCAGGCTGTAGTATCACACAAAGTATTACCATCACCCAACCTGCCAATGCCTTATCGCTTGGAGTAGGTACGGTGAATGTGTCTTGTTTTGGTTTGAGTAACGGAAGCATTAACCTCACCCCTTCCTTTGGAACCACTCCTTATTCTTATGCTTGGTCCAACGGTGCAAGTTCTCAAGATTTAAACAATATTGCAGCAGGAATTTATACAGTTACCACCACCGATGCCAATGGATGTATTGCTATACTCACAGCTCAAATCACACAACCAGCGACCACCTTGGTGTCTACTATTCAGCACACAGACGTTCCCTGCCACAATGGTGCATCGGGAACAGGAACAGCCGCAGGACTTGGGGGAACACCTCCCTATTCATATACTTGGAGTAATGGACAAACCACTGCTTTTGTAGATTCACTCCTTGCAGGTATTTATTCTGTGGTTATTTCCGACAACAATGGTTGCACATCGTCGCAGTCCGTTCTAGTCACTCAACCTGCACCTATCGTTATTCAATCCGCCAATGTCAATAACCTTTGCTTTGGACAAACTTCAGGAAGCATTGCCTTAACTGTTTTTGGTGGTGCTGTGCCTTACGCTTACCTCTGGAGCAATGGAGCTACCACCGATTCTATTGGTGGACTTGGCGCTGGGCCTTATTTTGTTACCGTTACCGACGACAATGCATGTACTGCTACCTATTCTGATACCATTACACAACCTGCTTCATCCATTGCACTGAGCGTTTTGATTACCAACAACCTCTGTTTTGGTTATGGTAATGGAGCCATTGACCTCACCGCAATAGGAGGAACAGCTCCCTATCAGTTCCAATGGAACAACGGATCGCTTTCACAAGATATTCAAAACCTAACTGCTGGAATCTACACAGTGGCCGTAATCGACCAAAATGGCTGTTTAGTTACCGATACCTTTACTGTAAATCAACCACCTGCCGCAGCTATTGTAACGGCGGTTAATGCCAATGTCTCTTGTTTTGGTGGAAATAATGGAGCCATTAACCTTACGGTTACTGGACCAAACCCTCCTTTTACCTATTTATGGTCGAATGGGGCGACAACTCAAGATATATTCAATTTAGTGCCGGGCGCATACACCAACAACATAACCAATGCCAATGGATGTGTCACTTCCTATACCGTCAACATTACCCAACCTGCTGCACCTATTTCCATACAATCTATCAATACCAACGTTTTGTGTTACGCACAAAATACAGGAGTCATTGATTTAAGTGTCTTTGGTGGCGTAGCGCCTTACACCTATTTGTGGTCGAACTTGACAGCTACGCAAGATTTAAACAATATCCCTGCAGGTATCTATTCTGTGACTGTAACCGATGCCGGTGGATGTCAAACTAACTTCAACACTCAACTTACACAACCAGCAGCACCGATTGCAGCATCTACAGCCACCGCTAATGTGCTTTGCTTTGGACAAAGTACCGGAGCCATTGATTTAACAGTTGGAGGAGGAAGCGCCCCGTATTTATATACGTGGTCCAATGCCGCTACTTCTCAAGACATCAATGGTTTACCCATTGGGTTTTATTCCGTGCTTATTACAGATGCCAACGGATGTACACTCAATACCGCAGCGAATATCTACCAACCGGCTTTACCGGTCAGTGTGGCGGCTACTATAACACCTATTTCTTGCTTTGGATATCAAGATGGTGCCATTTCAGTTGTGGTATCAGGTGGGGTGCCATCGTATGCCTTAAGTTGGTCCAATAACCAAAACACCTTTCTAGTAGATACCTTGATTGCTGGATTTTATGCCCTACAAGTCCTTGACTTCAACGGATGTACCTCCCAGTGGAACTTCAACGTAAGCCAACCCACTACCCCACTCCTATTGAGTGTTGCGGCTACACCGGCTAGTTGTTACAATGGAAACAATGGAACCGTTGATTTAACACCCACAGGTGGAACAGCGCCCTACACCTATTTATGGTCGAATGGAGCAACAACACAAGACCTAAACTCCCTGCTTGCAGGTTCTTATTCTGTCGTAGTAAGTGATACCAATGGTTGTCAAGCTACCATTTCGGCTACTGTACTACAGCCACCGCCGTTTAGTTCTTCGGCCACACTACAAAACATCAACTGTTACAGCCAAAACACAGGAGCCATTGATCTCTCTGTAGTTGGAGGAACAGCGCCGTATACCTATTTATGGAACAATGGAGCGACAACTCAAGATTTAAATAACATCTTAGCGGCAAGCTATTCGGTCAGTATTACAGATGCCAACACCTGTGTAATCACCAATACCTTCACCCTTTCACAGCCTTTGATTCCAACCACACTATCTCTGCAGTTGACACAACCTTCTTGTTTTGCAGCTAGTGATGGAAGCATTGATTTAAGTGTAAGCTCTGGTAACGCTTCACTTAGCTACTTGTGGAACAACAACCAAACGACACAAGACATCAATAATATCCCATCCGGATTTTACAGCGTAAGTGTGACCGACAACCTCGGATGTGTTGATACCATTTCAACATTCCTCAATCAACCAGACACCATTGGCATTACAGCCATTCTTACCAACCCAAGTTGTCCCGGAGCGCTCAACGCAAGCATCGACCTAAGCATTACTGGGGGAACAGCACCATATACCTTTACTTGGTTATCGGGACAAAACACCGAGGACATCTTCAACTTAGCGCAAGGAACTTACTTTGTAACAGTAACTGACACCAATGGCTGTTCGAAAACCGCCACATTCACCTTAGTGGATCCCGTTCAAGTAGCATCAACCTATACCTTCACTCCACCTACTTGTTTTGGGGGCAGTAATGCAACCCTTAACGTAACAGTAACTGGTGGGGCGGCACCATACAACTACCTCTGGGCTTCGGGACAAACCACCGAAGATTTAGTCAATGTAACAGCAGGAAATGATACCATATACATCACTGATGCTCTAGGCTGTCCACATTCTATGGTGACTACCATTACTCAACCTGATTCCATTCAACTCAATTTCGTTATAACAAATATCAATTGTTTCGGTGCTGCAAGCGGAGCCATTGATTTAAGCGTAAGCGGTGGAACTCCAGGATATACCTATTTGTGGAACAATGCAGTAACTACGCAAGATTTGACGAAT
>JBILCD010000136.1:0-6494 GCA_044353285.1 Crocinitomicaceae bacterium
ACGATTTTGAACTTTGTATTCTGCTAAATTCGTTCTCTTGATATAACCCGCATGCGAGATCGTAACAACAACTTCTTCATCCGCAATTAAATCTTCCATTCGCATTTCGCTCGCAGAATACTCAATTGATGAACGTCGTGCATCACCATACTTGGTGCGCATATCGGTTAATTCATCTTTAATTATTTGCTTACGTCTTTCTTCATTTGCTAAAATGTCTTTTAAGTCTGCGATTAAAATCATCAATTCGTTGAATTCAGTTCGAAGCTTATCTTGTTCTAAGCCCGTTAAATGGCGAAGACGCATGTCGACAATTGCACGTGTTTGGATCTCTGACAAACCGAAGCGAGTAGAAAGTCTCTCTCTCGCGTGATCAGGACTGTCTGATGTTTTAATGATCTCTATTACTTCATCGATGTTATCAGAAGCAATGATTAATCCCTCTAAAATATGCGCTCTTTCTTCTGCTTTTCGCAATTCAAACTTGGTTCTGCGAACCACCACTTCATGCCTAAACAAAATGAATTGCTCCATGATCTGCTTTAGGTTCAATAAGCGAGGTCGCCCATCAACTAAGCATATGTTATTAACTGAAAATGAGGTTTGTAGAGCAGTGAACTTATATAATTTATTTAACACCACATTAGCAATTGCATCACGTTTTATTTCAAATACAATGCGCATTCCGTTTCTATCGGATTCATCCCTTAAATCTGAAATTCCTTCGATTTTTTTATCGTTCACTAAGTCGGCGATTTTCTTAATCATTTCCGCTTTGTTCACTTGATAGGGAATTTCAGTTACAATAATTTGCTCCCTTCCATTAACCTCTTCAATTTCTGCTTTGCCACGAATGACAATTCGACCTCTGCCCGTTAAAAACGCATCTCGAACCCCCTCGTAACCATATATTATTCCACCGGTAGGAAAATCAGGCGCTTTAACATAGTTTAGCAACTCTTCAATTTCCATGTCTTGATTGTCAATCATGGCGATAATACCATCAATTACTTCTGTCAGATTATGTGGGGCCATGTTCGTAGCCATACCAACGGCAATTCCAGATGCTCCGTTAATTAATAAGTTTGGAATTTTTGTTGGAAGAACAGACGGCTCTTCTAAACTATCGTCAAAATTAGGTCGGAAATCAACGGTCTCTTTTTCTAGATCGTCCAACATTTCTTCTGTAATTTTTCGCAATCTTGCTTCGGTATATCTCATTGCGGCTGGGCTATCCCCATCCACTGATCCAAAATTTCCTTGTCCATCCACTAAGGGGTAACGCAAGGACCATGGCTGTGCCATTCGAACCATCGTATCATAAACAGAACTATCTCCATGTGGATGGTATTTTCCCAATACTTCACCAACGATTCTTGCCGATTTCTTGTGTGCTTTATTGGAATAAACACCTAAATCCTGCATGCCGTATAAAACCCTTCTATGAACGGGCTTAAACCCATCCCGAACATCCGGTAAAGCACGCGAAACAATCACAGACATCGAGTAATCGATGTAAGCTGATTTCATTTCATCTTCAATATTTATCCGAATTATTTTTTCTCCTTCTGCCATAATTTTAGTATTGATATCTTATGCCTAATTAATTTTTTTTAGGTTATCAAAAGTAGCTATTATTCTTTGGTTTATTATCTTTAATAAAGGATAATTACTAACAAATTTTAATGATAAATTGTGAATAATTTTGATGACTAGCCATTGATAATTGCCTATATTTGTTAAAATAATTGGTAATTAATTATGGAGGCAAAATTTTCACCACGTGTTAAAGATTTAATTCGATTAAGTAGAGAAGTAGCAACAAACTTATTTCATGACTTTGTAAGCCCAGAGCATTTATTTTTAGGTTTGTTAAAATTAAATGAGGGAAAGGCAATTCAAATACTCAATGAATTTCAAATGGATTTTTTGGTGTTGCAAAAGGAAATACATGTTGTACTACAAAAGTCATCTAATCCATCAAGTCCTCAATTAGCAATTCTTCCTCTTTTAAAGCAAACCGAAAATATTATAAAGCAGTCGTATTTAGAATCTAAACAATTTAAATCTGCTGTAATAGGAACCGAGCACATTCTTTTGACTATATTGCGATATGAAGATTGTGCCGCATGTCAAATTTTGAATAAATATGGATTAATATATGATAATGCTAAAGATGAATATGAAGCTATGATAGAAGGACAAAAATTTCCAAAAGCTGAGTTTCCAAGTAATAATGATGATGAGGATGAAAACATTTCGTCATCAACTACTCGTAAACCAAATGACTCAAAATCAAAAACTCCTGTACTGGATAATTTTGGTCGAGATTTAACAAAAATGGCTGAGGCTGGGCGACTAGATCCAATTGTCGGAAGAGAAAAGGAAATCGAACGGGTAAGTCAAATTCTTTCGAGAAGAAAGAAAAATAACCCCATATTAATAGGTGAACCAGGCGTTGGGAAAAGTGCTATTGCAGAAGGGTTGGCTTTAAGAATTATTCAGCGAAAAGTATCTAGGATTTTATTTGGAAAACGAATCGTATCGCTAGACCTAGCGTCTTTAGTTGCCGGAACGAAATACAGAGGGCAATTTGAGGAAAGAATGAAAGCAGTGATGCAAGAATTAGAAAAAAATCCTGACATCATTCTATTTATCGATGAAATTCATACCATTATTGGTGCTGGAGGAGCGAGTGGTTCATTGGATGCTTCTAATATGTTTAAACCTGCACTTGCTCGTGGGGAACTTCAAGCTATTGGAGCCACAACACTTGACGAATACCGTCAACATATTGAAAAAGATGGGGCATTAGAACGTCGATTTCAAAAGGTGATTATCGAACCAACCTCTATCGATGAAACGATTCAAATTCTTCAAAATATAAAAGAACGTTATGAAGACCATCATTCTGTTGAATACACCCCGGAGGCAATTAATGCTTGTGTTAAGTTAACAGAGCGTTATATCACGGATAGGCATTTGCCGGATAAGGCAATTGATGCCTTAGATGAGGTGGGCTCGCGTGTTCACATTGTAAATATTAATGTCCCTAAAGAAATTTTAGATATTGAGAATAAATTGGAGGATCTCAAGATTGAAAAAATGAAAGTGATCAACTCCCAGGATTATGAAAAAGCGGCAGTCGTTCGGGATACAGAAAAGAAATTGCAGGATCAATTAACAATCGAAAAGAAAATTTGGGAAGATCATGCAAAATCGAATAAAATTATTGTCACGGAAGAAAATGTAGCAGAAGTTGTCTCTATGATGTGCGGAATACCAGTAAATAAGATTTCCCAAACGGAAACTGGCAAATTGGTGAACATGGGCGAAATCATTAGAGGGAAAGTGATAGGGCAGGAGGAAGCGGTAGAAAAAGTGGTGAAGGCAATCCAGCGAAATCGCGCAGGTTTAAAAGATCCGAATAAACCAATCGGTTCATTTTTCTTTCTGGGCCCAACTGGTGTAGGAAAAACTCAACTCGCGAAAGTATTAGCAAAGTATATATTTGATACGGAAGATGCGCTTGTTCGAATTGATATGACGGAATATATGGAGAAATTTTCCATCTCTCGTTTGGTTGGGGCGCCTCCAGGATATGTCGGATACGAAGAAGGTGGGCAACTTACTGAAAAAGTAAGAAGAAAGCCTTATTCTATTATTCTGCTTGATGAGATCGAAAAAGCACATCCCGATGTATTCAATTTGTTATTGCAAGTGCTTGATGATGGACACATGACCGATGGATTAGGTAGGAAAATAGATTTTAAAAATACCATTCTGATCATGACATCTAATATTGGTGCTCGACAATTACAGGATTTTGGAACTGGTGTTGGTTTTGGTACTCGTTCACAGGTGGATTCTAAAGAAGATAATTCGAAAGCAGTGATTCAAAATGCGTTACGTAAAGCTTTCTCTCCTGAATTTTTGAACCGTGTTGATGATATGATTATGTTCAAGTCACTTGGTCGACCTGAAATTCATAAAATTATTGATTTAGAGCTAGATCATTTGTATGACCGCATTAAAAACCTAGGCTATTTTATTGAGATGTCTGATAAGGCAAAAGACTTTATCGTTGATAAAGGGTATGATGAGAAATTTGGTGCTAGACCTCTAAAGCGTGCTATTCAAAAATATATTGAGGATCCATTAGCGGAACAAATTATTAATACAACTCTTTTGGAAGGAGATACGATTCTTTTGGAAATTGAAGATGGAAAAGAAGAATTAACCTTAACTGTTAAAAAACCTAAGGCACCTAAAAAGAGCAAATAGCTTCTGTTTATAACTAAAAAAACCAACAAGTTAATTGTTGGTTTTTTTTATGTCCTTATTTTTTATATTCGATTTCTACCTACTGATTAACTTCGGCTATGTGATCAGACATGTATTCTCCTGCTTTCAACTTGCCTACAATTTTTGAAAAGCATTCGATGGTATATTGAACATCTTCTAAGGTGTGCACTGCAGTTGGAATTAAGCGTAATATAATCATCCCTTTCGGCACTACCGGGTAAACAACCATTGAACAAAACACGTTGTAATTTTCGCGTAAATCATAAATTAAATTAGTCGATTCAGGAATTGAGCCATTTAAATAAACTGGGGTCACGCAGCTATTTGTATCGCCGATATTAAATCCTGCATCCATTAATCCAGATTGAAGGGCATGAGTAATTTCCCATAGTTTATTTTTGAAATCAGGGGTGCGTCGCATTAATTCCAATCGTTTCAGTAATCCAACTACCAAGGTAATTGGTAACGCTTTTGCAAATATTTGTGATCGCATGTTGTAGCGTAAATATTCTACTACCTGCGCATCACTTGAAATAAATCCACCAATTAATGCAAAGGATTTTGCGAATGTGCCAAAGTAAATATCAATGCCATCTTGGCAATTTTGCTCTTCACCGGTTCCAGCACCTGTTTTTCCTAGTGTGCCAATTCCATGAGCATCATCCACTAACAATCTAAAATTAAATTTTTTCTTTAATTCAACGATTTCTTTTATTTTTCCCTGGTCTCCGCGCATTCCAAAAACTCCTTCGGTGATCACTAGAATTGCTCCGCCTGTTTCATTCGCCAACTTTGTTGCACGTTCTAATTGCTTTTCACAATCCTCTATATCATTATGTTTAAAAACATATCGTTTCCCCATGTGTAAACGAACACCATCCAATATACAAGCATGCGATTCTGCATCATAAACGATCACATCATGGCGATCAACAATACAATCAATGGAAGAAAGGATGGCTTGATATCCGAAATTACATAGGATAGTATCTTCTTTATTAACAAATTCTGAGAGTTCTTTCTCTAATTGTTCATGTGGATTGCTATTACCACTCATCATGCGAGCGCCCATTGGCATTGCGAATCCGTAATCAGCTGCTGCGTCTGCATCGGCTTTTCTAACTTCCGGATGATTGGCAAGTCCTAGATAATTATTGAGTGACCAATTTAATTTTTTCTTCCCTCTAAAAATCATGTGTGGACCTATATCCCCCTCTAATTTAGGAAAGGTAAAATAACCGTGAGATTCTTTCGCATGTTGTCCCAAAGGACCTCGATTTGCAAGTAATTTTTCAAAAATATCAGCTGGCATAACTCGAATTAAAAATTAGTATTATTCTGCAAAATTACATTATTTTTCAAACCAAATTTATAATAGAATGTATTTTATTAACAGGTAGTTAAGCAATAAGTTTTATTAATGCTCACCGATATTCATGAAAGAAAAATCAATAATAAATGGCTCTTCTTACTTTGCAAATGTATTTTGCTAGCCGAATCACTTGTTTTGTATACCCAAATTCATTGTCGTACCATGCATAAAGCACAACATTCTTTCCATTTTTCGCTACAATTGTTGCGCTTGAATCATACACTGAACAGCAGGTATTTCCTATAATATCCGAGGAAACCAACTCAGGATCTATTGAATAGAATATTTGGTTCACTAAATCTCCATTTAATGCAGCATTTTTAATGGCATTATTAATACTTTCAATGCTGGTTTCTTTTTCTAATTCTAAACTCAATATTGCTAAGGAACCATTTGGTGTTGGAACCCTAACTGCATTAGCCGTTAATTTATCGGCTAACTCCGGAATAACCTTAGTAACTGCATTTCCAGCTCCAGTTGAAGTTATTACCATGTTTACAGCTGCAGCACGACCACGACGTGATTTTTTGTGCATGTTATCCAATAAATTCTGATCATTTGTATAGGCGTGAACAGTTTCAATATGTCCCCTAACAATCCCATAGGTGTCATTCACTACCTTAAGTACTGGGGAAATAGCATTTGTTGTGCAAGATGCCGCTGAAAATATTGTTTCATTTTCAAGGTCTAATTGTTGCTGATTGATACCAAAGACAATGTTTGGAATTTCTTTTCCTGGAGCAGTAAGCAATACTTTTGAAACGCCTGGAGCTTGCAAATGTCGTGTAAGTGCCTCTTTTGTTGTAAAAACACCTGT
>JBILCD010000137.1:0-6465 GCA_044353285.1 Crocinitomicaceae bacterium
AAAAAACTGGACAGCATAGGCTAATAGGAACCGTAAACTTTACCTATCAAGGGAATACCATGTATTGCGATTCAGCTCATTACCATCATAATAAAAAAATAGTTCATGCCTATGGCAATGTTCAAATTAAAAAAGATGACATTAATTTATTTTGTGATTCATTACTTTATTATGGCACAACAAAGTATGCAAAGCTATGGGGGAACGTTAGAATTCGGGATTTAGAATATAAAATAGCAACAGATTCAATCGATTACAATGCGAAAAATGGTCGAGCCACCTACAGAAATTATGGAAAAATTGAAAGTATTGTTTCTAATGAAATGGTTACAAGTAAATATGGTTATTTCTACCCTAATATAGGAAGTTTCTTCTTTAGCGGAGAAGTTCTATATAAGAAGGATGATTTAATAATGACAACAGACACGCTTCAATTCGCATATGAGAAGCAGCTCACCCAATTCTTCGGTCCTACAGAAATAAAAAACGACAGTGTAACCATAAATTGTGAGCGCGGATCGTTTCATGTCCAAAAAGAAGAAGGAACCTTATATAAAAATGTTAAAATTTCTCAAAGTGGACAAGTTGTCGTTTGCGATACCGCATATTACGCTTCAAAACCACAAATTTTTACGGCAAGAGGCAAGGTTCAGATGGATGACAAACTAAATAATCAACGCCTCTTAAGTGATGTTTTCTACAGTAATAAATCGATTGGAAAATCTTATATTACTGGAAATGCCTTAGCCATACAAAAAACTGAAAATGACAGTATTTACTTAATTTCTGATACGCTCACCATATTGGAGGATTCGATTGGGAACACCAAAGCGATGATTGGGAACAAAAATGTTAAGATTTATAGCAATGGCATGCAATCTATTTCTGATTCGGCATATTACGATAACAAAACCGGACAGCTCACCCTATCGAAATCGCCTATTGTATGGGCTAAAAATGCTCAATTAAAAGGAGACACAATAGTAGTATTTATGATGGATAGTTTAGTGAAAAAAGCCATCGTTAGTGGAAAAGCTTCAGCAATTATGGAATTAGACAGTGGTTTATATTACAACCAATTATCAGGACGCAAAATGACAGCTTGGTTTGAAAACAACGAATTGCAGCGAGCAGACATGAATGGTAATGCATGGACAATTTTATATCCCATTGAGGAACTAAAAACAGACTCAAGCATAACAAAGAAACGCTTAGGTCTTAATCGATTATACGCCTCTGATTTACGCGTTTTTTTAGATAGTGGAGAAGTAAAGAGTATCACCTATTTTGATAAGCCCGACGGTGTATTTTATCCTATGAATCAAATTAAGGAAGAAGAAAAATTTATTATTGGATTCAATTGGTTAGTATCAAAGAGACCAAAACGACCTAAAAATATAGGTAGAAAAATTTAAAGGTCTATATCGATATCCTTAGCATCCCATCGAATGACCTTTTGAACGCCCTCTACTTCCTCAAATTTTCTAATCAGTAATTCTAAGTGCTTTGTATCTAATACTAAAACACTTATGTGCCCCTCGAAAACGCCATCAACAGTATCAAAGGAAATACTTTTCATATTTACCTTGTTTTCTTTGGATATAATTTCAGTAAGTTTATTAACCAGCCCAATCCTATCAATCCCAACTATTTTAATTGCTGCCAATCGTTCCACTTCTCTTTGCGCCTTCCATTTAGCTTTTAAACACCTGTAGGCATATTTCGACATTAAATGAATCGAGTTAGGGCAATTATTTCGGTGAATTTTTATTCCTTGAGAAATAGTAATAAACCCAAAAACTTTATCGCCAGGAATAGGATTACAACAATTAGACATTTGATATTCAAATCCCTTGAAATCATCTCCAATTAAAATAATATCCCGTTTTGAATCTATTCCATGAGAATTAATAGACGCTTCATCAACAGCCTTCCTTTTGACAACATTTTCCTTTTTAGGATATTGAAAAATTCCATTTACAGCTTGAATATCCCTTATTTTTGATAATTCAATCTTTCCTTTAGCAATTCGAAAATATAATTCTGTAGCAGATCCAGTAGCATAATATTTTTCTAAATAGGTAATGTTTTCAGCATTAAATCTTAAGTTAAACTGTTTTAATTTTCGATCTAACAATTCTTTTCCATCTGACGCTATTAATTTTCGCTCTTCATTTAGCGATGCTTTAATTTTTTGTTTTGCGCGTGCCGACACCACAAACTTCAACCAATCTTCATTTGGTTTTTGCTTAGAAGATGTTATTATCTCTAATTGATCTCCATTATTTAGTTGATAACTTAGGGGAACTAAACGATTATTAACTTTGGCACCGATGCATTTATCACCAATATCTGTATGAATATCATAGGCGAAATCTAAGATTGTGGCCCCAATTGGAAGCACTCGAAGCTCGCCTTTTGGTGTAAAAATATAAATCTCATCATTGAATAAATTCAATTTAAATTCATTGACAAAATCAAGAGCATTGGTATTCGGGTTTTCTAAAAGCGCACGAACTTCAGATATCCAACGATCAAATTTACTATCGTCATTTTTTAATTCCTTGTATTTATAATGTGCTGCAAGACCTTTTTCCGCTATTTCGTCCATTCTTTTTGAACGTATTTGAACCTCAACCCAACGTCCTTGTGGAGACATAACAGTCGTATGTAACGATTCATATCCATTAGCGCGCGGTGTAGAAATCCAGTCTCTTAAGCGATCAGGACTTGGCTGATAATAATCCGTTACAATACTATAAATCCGCCAGCAATCAGGTTTTTCTAATTCGGGAGGGGTTTCGATAATGATACGAATGGCAAAAACATCAAAAACTTCTTCAAATGGTATTTCTTTAGTTTGCATTTTTCGCCAAATAGAAGAAATCGATTTTGTACGTGCAATGATATCAAAGATATACCCCTCGTGCAGTAAAGTATCTTTAATAGGAGACATAAAACGACGAATAAACCGTGCTCTAACATCTTGGGTGCTTTTCAATTGATTTTGAATCAATATATACACTTCTGGTTCACAATATTTTAAAGACAAATCTTCTAATTCCGTTTTTATGGAATATAGACCAAAACGATGCGCCAATGGAGCGTACAAAAATTTTGTTTCCGACGCTATTCTTAATTGCTTATCTGCCGGCATGCTATCCAGCGTCCTCATATTATGCAAACGATCGGCTAATTTGATTAAAACAACCCTAAAATCATCACTGATTGTGAGAATCATTTTCCTGAAATTCTCCGCTTGGATCGAGGCATTTTCGTCAAATACTTCTGGTATTTTTGTTAAACCATTGATTATCTTCCGAGCCCGTTCACCAAACATATCCTCGATATCTTCTAAGGTAATGTGCGTATCTTCAACCGTGTCATGCAATAAAGCACAAACAATAGCCGAAATATCGAGTCCCATTTCTTCGGCACAAATCCTAGCTACTGAAATAGGATGATAGATATATGGCTCCCCGGATTTTCTACGCATATCTTTATGCGCTTCTAAAGCCAAATCAAACGCTTTACGAACCAAACGAGTTTCTTCTTTTGTTCGATCTTTAAACGAACGAAGTAAACCCCGAAACGCAGCTAGTATCTCTTTTCGCTCTCTTTCGACATCATACTTTTCAGGTAGTACATTCATTTACTTCGCTGGTAATAATTTTCCTTTTACCTCTCCGAAACCAATTCTTACAGTAGCATTTTGGCAATATCCTCGCATGACAACAGTATCACCATCTAAAATAAATCGCCGCTGAGTGCCATCGTTTAATGTTATGGGTTTAGTCCCTTTCCAAGCTAATTCCAACATAGAGCCATATGAACCTTCACTTGGACCAGAAATAGTTCCCGAGCCCATCAAGTCGCCACCTCGGACATTACAACCATTTACCGTATGATGAGCTAATTGCTGCGCCATTGTCCAATACATATATTTGAAATTGGATTGACAAATTTCAGTTTCTACATTTGATTCCGTTTCGATAGCAACTTGTAACTGAATATCATATGAATCTTTTCCAGAACCCGCAAGATATTCGAGCACTTTAGGCGATTGAATAGGACTTTCTACGCGAAATGGCTGCAAGGCATCCAAGGTAACAATCCAAGCAGACATCGTTGAAACAAAGTTTTTGGCTAGAAATGGTCCTAGAGGAACATATTCCCATTTCTGAATATCCCTTGCCGACCAATCATTAAAAAGACAAAGACCAAAAATATAATCATCCGCTTCAGCAACAGAGATTGAATCCCCAAGGGGTTTACCATCGAAGGTAATGAAACCCATTTCTAATTCAAAATCAATTTGTCGAGAAGCTGAAAAGATTGGATCCTCCTCGTCGTTTGGTTTTATTTGACCTTTCGGACGATGAAAATCTGTTCCTGAAACCACTACTGAAGATGCTCGACCATGGTATCCAACAGGAATCCACAACCAGTTTGGAAGTAGCGCATTAGCAGGATCTCTAAACATTACCCCAACATTTGTTGCATGCTCTTTACTAGAATAAAAATCGGTATAATCTCCAATATTTACAGGCAAAAGCATTTCAACTGAATCAAGCGTGTACAAGAATGAATCATGAAGTTCACTTTTATCGCGCAAGAAGGGATTATCGATCAACAATAAAGTAGAGAGGGCATTTCTTAATTCCCTTACCGCTAATTTTCCTTTTTTCATTAATGAATTAAGGGAAGAAGCCTCAAAATCGTTAGACTCAAAAGGCAAAGTTTCGAAACATCCGAGCTTATATAATTCATACAAATCGACAACTGAATCACCGATACGAGTTGCTACCCGAGGTGATTTCCCTTCCATTTTAACAATCCCGAAAGGTATATTTTGAATCGGAAAATCTGAATGTTCAGGAACAGGAATCCAGGACCTTAAATGAGCTTGATTTGCTGAGATCATAGTTAGCGAATAATAATTTAAACATTGAATCTAAAATGCATAATGTCGCCATCTTCAACGACATACTCCTTACCTTCCACCTTAAATTTACCTGCTTCTTTGACGGCATTTTCAGATCCTAAGGTAGTAAAATCGTGATATTTCATAACCTCCGCCCGAATAAACCCTTTCTCAAAATCAGTGTGAATAACACTTGCTGCTTGAGGGGCAGTCATTCCCTTGTAGATTGTCCAAGCTCTTACCTCTTTTACACCAGCGGTAAAATAAGTTTGTAAATTAAGTAAGGAATAAGCAGAACGAATCAATCGATTTACACCAGGCTCTTCCAATCCTAATTCATCTAAAAATAGTTGACGTTCATCGTAGGTATCAAGCTCGGTAATATCAGCTTCAATCTTTGCCCCGATAACAAGCACCTCTGCATTTTCATTGGCAATAGCCGCTTTTACTTGCTCAACATACTCATTTCCTGTTTTTACAGAAGCTTCATCAACATTACACAGATATAGTACAGGTTTAGCAGTAATCAACTGAAATTTCTTAATTATTTCAAAATCATCGTGAGAAAAATCTAATCCTCTGACAGAAATTCCTTTTTCTAATCCCTCTTTAATTTTTAAAGAGAGTTCATTTTCTTTTAACGAATCTTTATCACCAGATTTTAAAACTCGGGATAACGAACTCAGTTTTTTGTCGATTGATTCGAGGTCTTTTAGTTGAAGTTCAATGTCGATTATTTCCTTGTCTCTAACTGGATTTACACTCCCATCAACGTGAATAATATTTCCATCATCGAAGCACCTAAGCACATGGATGATTGCATCCGTTTCGCGAATATTTGCCAAAAATTGATTGCCTAGTCCCTCCCCTTTTGATGCGCCTTTAACCAAGCCTGCTATATCTACAATTTCCATGGTGGTTGGGACTACACGCTGGGGAACGACGATACTTTCCAACTTTTCCAGACGAGGATCAGGTATCGTTATCGTACCTATATTAGGTTCGATGGTACAAAAAGGAAAATTTGCCGCCTGCGCTTTTGCATTAGATAAACAATTAAACAATGTTGATTTTCCGACATTCGGCAAACCCACAATTCCACATTTTAATGACATTTATTTTAAATTTTATGAATGATTCTATTGGTCTGATTGGTTTTCAAAAGATACGTACTGAGGGATGAAGTGGTTGTTAGCATAGTAAATTGTCCTGTACAAATCCGAGCAGCCGATGCACTGACAGATACGTTAAGCTGAGACCAAGTTAATGGCGAAAACGAAAGCAATGCAAAATAGAAAAAAAAGTGAGAAATGTAGTTTTTCATATCATTTGAAGTAATATACAAATTTACAAAAATAAAACATTAAAAAGCAGTACTTCTTTCATCATCAAACATAACTACGCATCATTTTAAATTGATTCAAGCTCTCAGGATTGTTATTTTTATAAACCAACACAAATCTATTTTAAGAGATTAAATGAGGCAAGAATTTTTATTGGAAACTAACTAAATTCAAGATTTAGAAAAGAATTTTTTAAAA
>JBILCD010000024.1:0-18017 GCA_044353285.1 Crocinitomicaceae bacterium
TGTGCCGGTTCGATTCCGGCCCGGGGTACTAAAAAGCAGTGTGAAAAACAGAGCGAGAGCGATGTTGGGAACACTGCTTTTTTTCTTCATTCTGTTACTCTTTCTCACCCTTTTATTTCTTTCTCGCTCTGATTTTTTTTCGTAACTTAAATAGAAATTTAATTCTATTCATTATGTTCGACTTCCAAAAACTTGAAGTTTATAAAAAAGCTAAATTATTTCATGTTAATTGTAAAAAAATCCTTCTTGAAAAGAAATTAGAAAAGTTTGTGATTGATCAACTCGGACGTGCCTCATTAAGTGTGCCTCTTAACATTGCTGAAGGAAGCGGTAAATTTTCAAAAGCCGATAGGAAAAACTATTTTACTACAGCTCGCGCATCCTTGTTTGAATGTGTTGCTATAGTTGATATTCTAAAAGAATCTGGACGTATTTCTGAAGTTGAATTTGAACAAATGATGAAAGACGCAGATGAGCTATCAAGAATTCTCTATGCCATGATAAAAAATCTGACTTGATTTATAAGGCCTTCTAGTAAGTCATAGATTTCCTAAAGGTTCTCGACGAATGACTTCGAGAACTGAAACGTTAGGGGTACTAAAAAGCAGTGTGAAAAACAGAGCGAGAGCGATGTTGGGAACACTGCTTTTTTTCTTCATTTTGTTTCTGTTTCTCGATCTATTTTACTTATTTCTTAATCGGAGGTAGATGTATTTTGGCTCTATCATCAGAATAGTCCTCCCAATCTTCAATTAATTCCTGTGAATACTGCTTTGTTACAGTAATTGGAATGTGTTCAACAACAACGTTGGTTTTGTCCAGGCCAAAATCTTCAGCCGGCTTAAGCCCAGTAGATTTTATAAATCGATATGTTTTAACGGCGATGATCTGCGAGGGCGTTAATAAATTATTGGTCGCTACTCTTGAATTCAACACAATAAATTTAAAGTCTGGCTCTGTGATATAGCCTTTTATGGAATTAAAGACACTTTGACCTGTAAGCTCTCCTTTTTCAACCATTTTTAATTGAATTTGACGCATTACAAATTCAGTTCGAAGCTCTTCTTTGAAGCCTAAATGAAGTGCTATATAGTAGCATGACTTATCTATTACCTCGTGTACAGAATAATGCACTCCCCATGGCTCATTAAGGATATCGAAGTGAAGAAACCAAATGATCCCGGCTTTCCTAGGACGCTTTTTGAATAAAGAGTGGAAAATTGTTGCGTCTAATTTATTTGGGTTGTCACTGCGCGTTGGATAAACAAGATTAGATGCTTCAAACGGAATTTTATCGTCTGCATTAATTGCATTAATCATTGGTATTATTTTTTCCATAGGTACATACTCCGTAATTCTTTTCCGTAACATGCGGGCTTTAAAATAAAGAAATAACATGGTAAAGAATATGGAAGCAAGAACCAATGTAAACCAACCACCATGGGCTATTTTGCCAATATTAGAAAAGAGGAAAACTCCTTCAACGGCTAACAATATGGCGAAAACTGCGATAAAAGCAACTTTTCTTTTTGGGTATTTTAATATTAATAAGAAACCTAATAGAATTGAGGTCATCACCATATTTATAGTAATTGCCAAACCATAGGTGCCCTCCATTGCGGTTGACTTTTTAAAAATAGCAATCACCAATAAACAACCTACCATTAAAAACCAATTGATAAAAGGAATATAAATTTGTCCTTGATGATCTGTTGGATACTTGACCTTAAGATTGGTCCATAAATTTAATTTAATTGCTTCATTCATTAAACTAAATACTCCCGTAATGAGCGCTTGTGAAGCGATAATTGCTGCAGTGGTCGCGAGAACAATAGCAAATGGCAACATGCCTTCTGGAACCATAGAATAAAAGACCGTTTGCTTGCCTTGCAATGCAAAACCGTCAGAAAGACATAAAGCAGACTGACCTAAATAATTCATCAATAACAATATGCTAATAAATGACCAGCTAATTCTAATGTTGTTTTTTCCACAGTGTCCTAAATCTGAATACAGCGCTTCGGCTCCTGTTGTACACAAGAATACCGCTCCCAAAACCCAAAATCCGCCTTTCACATTTACTACTAAATTATAGGCATAGTAAGGATTGAATGCTTTCAATACCTCTGGATTCTTCATGATGTTTATTAAACCTAAATACCCCAAAAACAAAAACCATATTACCATTACGGGACCAAAGGCCTTTCCAATTGCCGATGTTCCAAACTGCTGAATAGCGAAAAGCAGTACTATTATTCCCACAACAGCCGGGATTACCGGAAAATCAGGGAAAATATTTTCGATACCCTCTACTGCGGAAGAAATTGAAATCGCCGGGGTTATAAATCCATCTGCTAATAAGGTGGAACAACCAATTAAAGCAGGAATAATCACCCATTTAATTCGTTTAGACTTTAGGAGAGCAAACAAAGCAAATATTCCCCCTTCCCCTTTGTTGTCAGCATTTAGAGCAAAATAGATGTATTTAACTGTGGCAATTAAAGTAAGGGTCCAAATTACTGCTGATAAGCCCCCCATGATTAAATCCGGGGAAAAGTTTTTTCCGTTTCCCGTAATCGCTTGAAAAACATATAGAGGAGATGTTCCTATGTCTCCAAATACTATTCCTACAGCAACTAAAAGCGTTGCAGCACTTACTTTTTTCCTTGTAGCATTATCCATCGCATTATTTTTTTGTGCAAATTTGCAATTAAAATTAACATAAAAAATAATAAGCGGTTAAAAGTATTTGTTGTACACGATTACGCACGTTAAAAAGCAAAGGCTATTTCATTTTTCGTAGTTGTTCTTCAGCCTTTAACATCTCTTTATCGATGTTGTTGATGATACTAAAATAACCATCCTCTGCCCAAATTTGCCTTGCAATTTCAGCCTTTAAATTGTTTGAAATAAATCTTTTACTTCGCTGAAATTCTCTTTTGTTTACCAGTACACCCAACTCTCTATTTGCATAAGAAACAAAATCTTGAAGGATGTTGTCATTTATAATAAAACGCGAGGAAAAATCTTGTGGGCCGGTCCAATAATTTCGTTTATTTGCAACATATTCAAAAGCAAAGGATTGAAAAGCGCCGCTAAGTAAAAGCTCTGTTAAATAAAAACTGCTCTCCGTTGTGTCTTGAGGAACGAAAACATCTGGGGTGATTCCGCCACCGCCATAAACTGTGCGGCCTCCTAAGGTTTTAAACTTTAAAGAGTCAACGTTTAAAGAACTGTCTAAGTGATACATCTCTCCTTTTTCAATCTGACTCTCATTACTCATATAATCCTCATAATTGCCAGAATATGGTTTCTGAATGCACCTGCCAGAAGGCGTGTAATAGCGGGCAATTGTAATCCGGACATTGCTTCCGTCTCTTAACTGCATGTCTTCCTGAACCAATCCCTTTCCAAAAGACCTTGACCCAATAATTATTGCACGATCATTGTCCTGGAGGGCCCCTGCTAATATTTCGCTAGCTGATGCCGAGCGAGAATTTATCAATACAACTGTTGGGGTGTTCTCTAATAACCCTCCTGAGGTCGAATAATATGTTTTGTCTTTTTGTTTTCGCCCTTTGATTTTGAGGATCACACGTCCGGCCGGCAAGAACTCGTCAGCAATTTTAGATGCAGACTGAAGAACTCCCCCGCCATTATTCCGAAGATCTACTATAATTTTTTTCATTCCCTTATCCTTTAGGTTTAAGGCCGCTTGATGAAATTCGTCTGCAGTAGGGATGGAAAACTGATCTATATTCACATATCCAGTTTCTTTATCAAGCATATAATAGCACAAAACCGATTTGATAGGGATTTCCCCACGTTTGATGGTAAAATCATATTGTTTGTTTTGTCTTAATATCAAAATATTGACGATTGTTTCTTTTTTTCCTTTCAGTGTATTAAAAACCGAGTCTATTGTTATACCCTTACCAACAAATGGTTTTTTATTAATCGCAATGATTTTGTCGCCGGCTTTTATTCCTGCTAAAGAGGAAGGGGAATTGGAAATAACGCTTGAGATACAAACGGTATCTCTAATAATCTGAAATCGTATCCCCACACCGCTAAATTTACCATCTATCGATTCAGAAATAGACTTCATTTGTTCAGCGGTCATATAATTACTGTGTGGGTCTAGTTTATGAAGCATATCATTTAAGGCACCTTCAAAAATTTTATCTTTATCAATCTCATCTACATAATTTTGATCTAGCAAATCAAAAATGTCTAATAGTTTTTGAACCTTTTTGGCGTGAGCGCCCTCAATGGGTCCTCTTCCTGAAAAAAGGCCATAGCCAATAAGAATTCCTATGGAAATTAAAATACCGCATAATACCGGAAATAATTGTTGATAATTACTCTTGTTAAATTTCATCTGTATCTTCTATTTGTAAAATGTCTACTCCAGCATTTTGTAAAAAAATCAATCCTGATTCGTCTTTATATTTTTCAATGTAGACTAGTCTAATAATTCCTGCTTGCAGGACTATTTTAGAGCATTCTTTACAGGGGGAATGGGTTAAATACAATGTTGATCCATTGCAATTGTTTGTTGATTTTGCTACTTTTAATATCGCATTTGCTTCTGCGTGCAATACATACCAATGTGTATCGCCATTCGTGTCCTCGCAATAATTATCAAACCCTTTTGGTGTGCCATTAAAGCCATCAGAAATTATAACTCCCTCTTTTACAATGATGGCACCTACTTTTTTACGAGTACAATAAGAAAGGAGTCCCCAACTTTTCGCTAAACGTAAATATGCCCTATCATATCTTGATTGCTTTGATATATCCGAATTCATCTTGCAAAGTTACAGTATTTTCTTCTTGCTAAAGTGTCTGATGCCTAGTAATGGAATACTCTTTTGGTATAGCACTCTTATCTAAGAGATAAAGCATCATTTCTTTAGCCATTGTTGGAGCCATTAAGTAGCCTTTTGCGCCTAAACCATTAAAAATGTGTGTGTTTTCAAATGTCGGGTGGCTACCTAACACCGGCCGCCTATCCATCGTTGTTGGGCGAATTCCAACGGGTTGAGAAACAACTACTGGTAACGTCTTCGTTAAATGAGTTAAATGAGCTAACAAGATTTCTTTGGCTTTTTTTGTCGGTCTTAGCGAAACATTATCCCATTCATAGGTTGCGCCAACTCGAAACATTTTATTCCCCATAGGAAAAACAAAACATTTTAAATGTAAGGATTCTGTTTGTGGAAGTTCATCGTGGCGTATAATCAGCATTTGTCCCTTTGTTGGTTTTACCTGACAATCCTTAAAAAATGGGTTTTCGAAAACCCTATACCCACAGCAAAAAACTACGTGGTCATAAACTATTCCCTGATAACAGGATTCACTAGGAGAATAACTTGAATAATCAAATGCTTCTGTTTTTAATATGCCTAAATCATCAAAATACTGGTGGTTTTTAATGTAAAAGTTTTCGGAATGAACAACATAGCCACTTTTTACTATTCCGTAAGATTGGCCGTTAGAGGATGATGGTATTTTTAATAGGTGGGATTTAAATTCCACCAAGTCTTCTTTCTTTGTCCACTCGTCCCTCTCCTGAGAAGATGGGAAAACACGTTTTATCCTAATGGGTTCAACTAATGTAGTATTTAGCTTCTTCTCTAATTCTTTGTAAAACTCCCATCCTTCTTTTAAAAATTCTGCTGCTCTCCAAGAGAGCGTGGTGCGCCGAAAAACAAGTGGATTAACCAGTCCTGCTGCAACTCTTGTTGATGCATTTTTTCCATCATCTATTAGGGTCACAAGTTGATTCCGATTGAGCAATTGATGGGCGAGCGTAATTCCGGCTAAACCACCACCAATAATTAATATGCTTTTTTGCTGATTATTCCTCATTACTTTGCCATAGCAATTGCAAAAATACTTATTTCAATCATGGGATTAACTTGCTTTATCTCCTTTATCAGCGCCTCAAGGGTGGACCCTGTTGTAATAACGTCATCTACGATAGCAATATGTTTGTACTTGTATCCATTTTGTCCCCGTTGGCGGAAACCACCAGAAACATTTGACCACCGTTCAGTATTCGTTTTTTTGGTCTGACTTTCCGGTTGCTTTCTTTTAAAGATAAAAGTATTATCTATAGGTATATTAGTAAGCCTTGAAATACCTTGCGCAATTTTTTCGCTTTGATTATATCCACGAACAAATTTTTTCTTGTGGTGTGTTGGTACAGGAATTAATACTTCTATCGTTTTTCCTCGCGTATTTAGAAAAAATGCCTCGGCAATTTTTCTTCCCATGATTATCCCTAATTGAGGTTTATGACCATACTTTAATTCATGTAAAACAGACTGAGTTGCGCTTCCTTTTTGAAAATACAATAAGGCAAATGTTTGATAAACGGGCACCCTCCCCCAGAACAATTGATCCAATGGCGTTGGTGCTTTTTGATTCTCGAAACCTGTATGCTTGAACCCGACTTCGCAGCACCAACATAGGTAAGATTCTTCAGATAATAATTCTCTACTGCAATGAATACAGGTGGCTGGAAAAACTAAATTAAAAATAGGCTTATAATAAATTAATATTGAGCGGAATGCTGTGTGGTATTTGTTTATAGGAGCTACAAACATCTGCGTGTTCAAAACAGTAAGAAACAAGCCTGGCAGAAAAATCAAATTTGAGATACCTTTATACCATAATGTTTTTTCATAAGAATTATTTGAAGACTAATCACTAAAAGTTATTAAAAAGTGAAAATAAAAAGTGTGTATATCTTTAATTTAAGTGTTGAAAAATTAGGAACGATAGGTAGTGTTGGGGGTTCGCCATATGTTTGTTAATAAGGCATTAAAAATGTTCATTTCTTTAATTGGTTTTAATAATAATTATAACAAAATTTGTAGGCCTCAAAATTATTTTGATTTCCGCTTAGTATAACATTAAGCTAAACTCTAAATTATGAGGATACATAGCCTTTTTAGAAAGAAAAACACTGAAAATTTTGCGAATTTTTTCGCAATCATTAAATACGTTTAGTTTAATATATAATGGAGAAAAAAGAACCGATTTTACAAGAAAACACAAACAGATTTGTGTTATTTCCAATTCAGCACGACGATATTTGGGCGTTTTATAAAAAAGCAGAGGCTAGTTTTTGGACGGCTGAAGAAATCGATTTATCGCCCGACCTCATCGATTGGGAGAATAAGCTAAATGACGATGAGCGTCATTTTATTAAGCACGTCTTGGCGTTTTTTGCGGCTTCCGATGGGATTGTTAATGAGAATCTTGCCCAAAACTTTTTATCTGAAGTGCAATATACTGAAGCTAAATTTTTCTACGGATTTCAATTAGCGGCGGAAAACATTCATTCGGAAACCTACTCATTACTTATAGATACATACATTAAAAATACTGCTGAAAAAAATCATCTGTTCAATGCGCTTGAAACGTTAGATTGTGTAAAGAAAAAAGCAGATTGGGCCTTAAGATGGATAGATAGAGGTTCATTTGCCGAGCGCCTGGTTGCATTTGCGGCGGTAGAAGGGATTTTCTTTTCGGGTTCATTTTGCTCTATTTTCTGGTTGAAAAAACGTGGATTAATGCCCGGACTGGCATTTTCTAATGAGTTAATTTCAAGAGACGAAGGCTTACATTGTGATTTTGCCTGCCTACTCTATTCTAAGCACCTTATAACGAAGCTTCCCAAAGATAAAGTGGCGGAAATTATTATGGACGCTGTTACAATCGAAAAAGAGTTTGTTACAGACGCTTTACCCGTAAAACTTATTGGAATGAACAGTGATCTGATGGGGCAATACATCGAATTTGTTGCTGATAGATTATTAGTAGAGCTCGGAAATGATCGTGTTTACAACACGGCTAATCCTTTTGATTTTATGGAGATGATTTCACTACAGGGCAAATCAAATTTCTTCGAGAAGCGTGTTGGAGAATACCAAAAAGCTGGGGTGTTGAATAATAGCGGGGCACAAAATTTTGTGTTAGATGAGGAATTTTAATAAAAACAGAATTAAATTATAGAAATGTACGTAATAAAAAGAGACGCAAAAAAAGAGACGGTAAAATTTGATAAAATTACCGCACGCATTGTTAAAATGTGTTACGGACTTGATCCGTTGGTTTCTCCCGAAGCAGTTGCAATGAAGGTCATTGAAGGTATTTATGATGGGGTTACAACAATAGACCTGGATAATTTGGCTGCAGAGGTTGCGGCTGGAAAAGCAATAGACCATCCTGATTATGCTTTATTAGCATCAAGAATCGCTGTATCCAACCTTCATAAGGAAACTAAAAAGACATTCTCGGATGTAATGCACGACCTTTATACATACATCGACCCTATTACCAAGCAGCCAGCATCTCTATTGGCAGATGATGTATATCAAATCATAATGGACAACAAAGAAGTGCTTGATTCAAGTATTATTTACGACAGAGACTTTCGATACGACTATTTTGGCTTCAAAACCCTAACAAGGTCATATCTAATGAAGCTAAATGGTCAAATTGCCGAACGGCCGCAACAAATGCTAATGCGTGTAGCGATTGGTATTCACAAAAGAGATATAAAAGAAGCAATTGCAACTTACCACTTGATGTCTGAAGGCTGGTTTACCCATGCCACACCCACATTGTTTAATGCTGGAACGCCCAAGCCGCAAATGTCCTCTTGCTTTTTATTAACCATGAAAGAAGACAGTATTGGTGGAATATATGATACCCTTAAGTCTTGTGCGCAAATTTCACAATCCGCTGGCGGTATTGGTTTAGCTATTCACGATATCCGTGCAACTGGATCTTATATAAAGGGCACCAATGGTACGTCTAATGGTATTGTTCCTATGCTTCGGGTCTTTAATGATACAGCGAGATACGTGGATCAAGGCGGTGGAAAAAGAAAGGGTTCATTTGCTATATATATAGAGCCTTGGCATGCGGATGTTTTTGACTTCCTCGATTTAAAGAAAAATCATGGAAAAGAAGAAAATAGAACACGAGATTTATTTTTAGCACTCTGGATTCCTGACTTGTTTATGAAACGAGTTAAAGAGAATGGTGAGTGGACCCTAATGTGTCCGCATGAATGCCCAGGACTTTCTGATGTTCACAGTGAAACATTTGAAAAACTATATACAAAATACGAAAAAGAAGGAAAGGGAAGAAAGACCATAAAGGCACAAGATCTCTGGTTTAAAATTTTGGAGTCACAAATTGAAACCGGCACGCCGTATATGCTATATAAGGATGCTGCTAATGCTAAATCCAATCAACAGAACCTTGGAACTATTAAATCTTCCAATCTGTGCACTGAAATTATTGAATACACCGCACCCGATGAAATTGCCGTCTGCAATCTTGCTTCATTGGCACTTCCCAAATATGTTAAGGAGGATAAATCATTTGATCACGATAAATTATTTGAAGTAACATACCAAGCGACCGTAAATTTAAATCGGATCATCGATGAAAATTTTTATCCGGTTGAAGATGCTAAAAAATCAAATTTAAGGCACCGCCCTATTGGATTGGGGGTACAAGGATTAGCAGATACATTTATACTCATGGGCTTTCCATTCGAATCTTTGGAAGCGCGCAGTTTGAATCGAGAGATTTTTGAAACCATGTATTTTGCTGCCATGACAGCGTCAAAAGATCAAGCAATCGCCTACGGAACTTATGAAACCTATGCAGGATCGCCTGTTTCACAGGGCGTATTTCAGTATGATATGTGGGGTGTTACCCCTTCGGATAGGTGGGATTGGAAACTTCTCAAAGAGGAAGTAAGTAAGCATGGGGTACGCAACTCGCTTCTTCTTGCTCCTATGCCTACAGCTTCGACGGCGCAAATACTTGGAAACAATGAATGTTTTGAGCCCTACACATCTAATCTTTATACAAGAAGGGTGTTATCTGGTGAATTTATTATAGTTAATCGTCATTTATTGAAAGATCTCGTTAAGAATGGTCTTTGGAACAGAGATATGCGACTCAAAATTATGGGCGCTAACGGTTCAATTCAAAATATTAATGAAATTCCTCAAGACATTAAAGATCTTTACAAAACGGCTTGGGAAATTTCCCAAAAAGCAATTATCGAACAAGCCGCAGACCGCGGAGCTTATATCTGCCAGAGCCAATCACTTAATATTTTTATGGAAAATGCAAATTTTGGTAAATTAACCTCAATGCATTTTTATGGTTGGGAAAAAGGTTTAAAAACAGGCATGTATTACCTTAGAACTAAAGCGGCAACAGATGCTATTAAATTTACCGTTGACCAAGTTATTTCATCAGAAATAACAAGCGGAGAAGCTTTAAGTCTTGAGCAAGAACAGGCTGCTATTGCTTGTTCCATTGAAAATCCAGACTCGTGTGAAATGTGTTCTGGGTAGTTATTAGTGGTTATCTAACTCTTGGAAGTGCTTAAAAAAACTATAAAAGCAGGCTTCGCTTTGGTTTTTAGCCTCAGTAAAATCCGTGTTAACTTTTATATTATTTTTGGCTATTTTCCTAGAGTCGAAATTGTACCTTAAGCTTCCTTTGGGGTTAACAAATCCATATCCGCGGATAGTAGAATAAAAAGCAAAGTCTTTCACATTCGGGCTCATAAGATCTTTACTAAATACGAAATCTTCGTTTGGCAGTCCCAATTGATGCAATAAAGTTGCCGCTAAATCTGCTTGTGAGCCAAGGGTTTCTATTTTTGTTCCTCTGTATTCTTTTGCGATAGGTTCTCCAACGATCAGAAATGGGATTTTGAAAAATGCTGTTTCATATGGAGAATTAATTCCTGGGGTAGCGTGGCCATGATCAGAAATAATCACAAAAATGGTATTCTTAAACCATTTCTGCCCCTTGCAGTTCTGCATAAACTCCGCTAAGCATTTATCAGCATATACCATGGAATTTAAATACTTGCTTTCCTCTCCTTTGAAAACCTGTGTCTTAGCCAAGGGATAATCATAGGGTGAATGCGTGCTTCCCGTGAATACACAATGTAAAAATGGAGCTTTTGTAGTATTAATATCGTTAAGCAATAATGCATATAAATCCTTGTCGTAATAATTTAACTTTCCTCTTGCTAAACCATTTGGGAAATCGTTCTCATCTTTTAACTTATCGAATCCATGCTCCATTAAAAAGCCTTTAATATTGCCATACTTAAGATCTCCACTAAAGAGATAATTAGTTGAATACCCTTGTTTTTTTAGCCTTTCATTTATCGTTGGTAAATTTCTGTGTTTTTCAGGGTATAGAGAAATCGGCGTCTCTGGCAGGCTTGGATAACCAGCAAAGATAGAAGTGTTTCCTATTTCTGATGTTGTATTCGTCGCATATACATTCGTGAATAAAACACCGCTTCTCGTTAAATTATCAAAATTAGGAGTGGCAGAAACGGATGAATTCAAACATCCCATGGCATTTGCCGACCAACCTTCAAGTACAATCAAAATGATATTTGGTTTGGGCGTGGCAACAAAATTGTTGCTGTGATTTCTCTCATAAGAATAGAGGAGATTTATGGTCGCTTTAGCGTCTTTATCAGATATCTTTGGCAGGTGATCTGCTACGTCACTTTTATTATACAACACAAAACTATTACCAAAAAAATACGCCGAGTTTACCGAAATATCATTCATAATTTGATGTTCCGAAAAATAAGCAGAATCTATGTTGATTGGTATTTGCTGGGTACCTCCACGTGCTAACAACACACATATTGAAAGGCTAAGAATTATCGCCGAAGAAGATCTTAGGGTTAGTATCAATCTGTTTTTTATGTGTGCCTGGGGCAAATTGCTAAATAACTTGAGCTTCTTCAGTACAAAAAAAGCAGTTAGTAATTCGATCGCTAACAAAAGAAAAAAGAATAGTATAGAAGATGCCTCTGCGGTTCTTGCTACCTCATCCGGACTAGAAAGGTGCATAAAAACCCGCGATGTTAATTTATGCCCCCATTCGTAGTATGCTATTACTTCACCACAATGGATTGCTGATACTAATACTATTTCGAAACACACAATTATTTTTAACGTCCATTGTAGCCATTTTTTTTCAAAACTATTATAAATGGATTTTAAAATAATATAAGGCGCCGCAAGAAAGGCAATGGTAGCAAGGTCTAGTCGTATTGAATAAACAAAAACAAGCCCTCGGGAGAAAAAACCTATCGATAGTGGGATTCCATTGTAGTGCGAGACGAAAAAAATCAGGCGCTGAATTGTGAATAATATAAACCAAAGAAAAAAGAAGTTGATAATTGGTTTAGCAAATGAATATACGATTTTCATGTTTTAAAATTAACCAAAGATTAATTATTTGTTGCTAAATTGTTTCTATTGGTCAATAAAAATTATTATTACAACCCGTATTTATGACGTAAATTTGGCGCTTAAATGATTTTTAACATGAGTGGTTATAAGAAAATTGAAAGTGCGTTAATCTCTGTCTACTATAAAGAAGGGTTATCTGATTTATTACTCGAGTTAAATCGGCAGAAAGTTCGAATTTATTCTACTGGAGGCACTTTAGATTTTATTTCTTCTTTAGGGGTTCCTGTTGTTTCTGTTGAAGAAATCACGGGTTTTCCAGAAATATTGGGAGGGAGAGTAAAAACATTACACCCAAGTATTTTTGGAGGCATACTTCACCGGAGGGATCTAAAGGAGGATGTTAATACGATACAAAAACACAATATTCACGCAATTGACTTAGTCATTGTGGATTTATATCCTTTCGAAGAAACTGTTTTGTCTAAATCAAGCGAAGAAGATATTATTGAAAAAATTGATGTTGGTGGAGTTTCTTTAATTCGTGCAGCAGCCAAAAACTTTCACGATGTGGCTGTGGTTTGCTCAAGGAGCCTTTATCAACATTTCACCACACTATTTCACGAACAAGATGGTCAATTAAGTCTTGAACAGCGTAGGTTCTTTGCTGCTGAAGCATTTAATGTAACATCACATTATGACAGCATGATTTATGGTTATTTTGCTCCCAATCCCTTTGATTATTTCAAACAAAGCGTGCAAGAAAAAACCAATCTGAGGTACGGCGAAAACCCACATCAAAAAGGCGTTTTTTTTGGTGATCTCGATCTGTTTTTTGATAAGTTACACGGTAAAGAACTTTCTTTCAATAACATATTAGACATTGATGCAGCTGTTAATTTAATGGGAGAGTTTATTGATGACGGACCAACCTTTGCAATACTTAAACATAACAATGCTTGTGGCGTCGCAACTGCGGAAAGGGCAGAAATTGCCTTTTCGAAAGCCCTTGCCGCCGATCCGCTAAGTGCTTTTGGAGGGGTCTTAATCTGTAACCGAGAAATTGATGCCCCAACAGCAATAAAAATAAACGACTTGTTTTTTGAGGTCTTGATTGCGCCGGCGTTTCACGAAGAGGCCCTGCCTATCTTAAAATCAAAGAAAAATCGTGTGTTATTAATTCAAAAACTTAGGGCGCTTCCTAAAGTACAATTTAGAACCGCCTTGAACGGCGTATTGCAACAAGATCGTGATGAGCTTTCTGCATCTGTAGACCATCTTGACGTTAAAACAATCCTCTCGCCATCAAAACAAGAGATTAAAGACCTGATTTTTGCAAATAAAATCGTAAAACATACAAAATCTAATACTATTGTTTTAGCAAAAAATGATACGCTAATCGCAAGTGGAACCGGACAGACATCACGAGTTGACGCTCTTGCGCAGGCCATTCAAAAAGCAAAGCATTTTGGCTTTGATTTGGCCAATTGCGCAATGGCTAGTGATGCTTTTTTTCCATTTCCTGACTGCGTTGAAATTGCCTTTAAAGAGGGTATTACCGCCGTTATCCAACCTGGAGGATCTTTAAAAGATAATTTATCAATAGAATTTTGTGATAAACACAAAATGACAATGGTTTTTTCAGGTATTCGGCATTTTAAACATTAACTTTGTTTTATTAGAAAAATCCCTTTTTTTGTTTTTTCTTTGCAGAAATTATTAAATCTTTTATTTTAATATACTACAATGGGCCTATTTAGTTTTTTAACGCAAGAAATTGCTATTGACTTGGGAACAGCCAATACACTTATAATATGGAATGATAAAGTGGTGGTTGACGAGCCCTCTATTGTTGCAAGAGACATTCAAACTGGTAAAATTGTTGCTATCGGCAAAAAAGCCCAGCAAATGCACGGTAAAACTCATAAATTAATTGAGACCGTTCGCCCTTTAAAAGATGGGGTTATTGCTGACTTTCAAAGTGCCGAACAGATGATCCGAGGAATGATTAAGATGATTAACCCAGGTAGAAGCTTGTTTAATCCAAGTTTGCGAATGGTTATTTGTATTCCCTCTGGAATAACAGAAGTAGAAAAAAGAGCGGTAAGAGATTCTGCAGAACATGCTGGAGCAAAAGAAGTTTACCTTATTCATGAACCGATGGCCGCGGCAATAGGAATCGGTATCGATGTGGAAGAGCCAATGGGAAATATGATCATTGATATTGGGGGTGGCACATCTGAAATAGCTGTTATTGCACTTGGAGGAATTGTCTGCGATAAGTCTATACGCATCGCGGGTGATGATTTTACAAACGATATTGAAGAATACATGCGTCGGCAACATAATATTCTTGTTGGGGAGCGCACGGCGGAACAAATTAAAATAGAGGTGGGCTCTGCCCTAACGGAATTAGATAACCCACCAAATCCATTTGCTGTTAGAGGTCGTGATTTAATGACGGGTATACCAAAAGAAATTATCGTTACCTATGACGAGGTGGCTGGCGCCTTAGACAAAACCATTTCGAAAATTGAAGAGGCTATTCTTAGCGCTTTGGAAATGACTCCGCCAGAATTATCTGCTGATATTTATAAAACAGGGATTTATTTAGCTGGAGGAGGGTCGATGTTAAGGGGATTAGACAAGCGTATTTCTACGAAAACCAAGCTCCCTGTCCATATTGCCGAGGACCCGTTAAGAGCTGTTGCACGGGGAACAAGTATTGCCTTGAAAAATATCGGGCGTTATCAGTTCCTTATCAAGGATTAAAAAGAGAGAATGAAATTCTCTTTTTCGGTAAATCAATAGTACTTATTTTCTATTTTTGTGCATGCAGACATTTATAGCTTTCTTTAAGCGCTTTAGCATTTTCTTTTTTTTTGTTTTATTACAAATTATTGCCCTGCCAACTTATTTACAATATTCTAGCTTTCCAAAAAGTCAATTTTTAACCAGTGCATCAAGCATAAGCGGCAATATGTATGGTTGGAAGGCTAAATTAGCGGGTTATTTCAGTTTAGAAGAAAGTAATAAATTATTGAAAGCAGAAAATGCTATGTTGAGAAAAAAAATAAGCGGTGACTTATACCAAGTTAATCGTAACACTTATAAAATGGTTGATACAAGCTTTGAACAGCAATATGAATATATTCCTGCACGTATAATCAACTCAACTGTTACAAAGCGCAACAATTATTTCACCTTAGATTGTGGCAGCCTACAAGGAGTGGTTCAGGGAATGGGCGTTTTCTCACCAAATGGTATAATTGGCATTGTTCATAATACAAGCGGTCATTATTCTGTCGTTAAATCTCTTTTAACGCAAAACATTAACATAGATGTGGAAATTGAAGGCGCAGGCCTATTCGGTTTTTTAAAGTGGAATGGGAAGAGCCCTTTAAAAGGAACAATTACAGGTGTTTCTAATGATGCGAAAATAAAAAAAGGCGCTCGAGTTGTGACACGCGAAACATTAGGTTTGTTTCCGCGAGGCTTGCTTGTTGGCTATGTAGAATCCTTTTCGGTCTTAGAGGGCAAGCCTCTCTGGGACATTACCATTAAGTTTAACGAAAATTATAGTCTGGTAAAAGATGTGTATGTTATTAAAAACCTATTATTGCCAGAGAGAAAAATGCTTGAACAGAAAGTTCCTAATACCCTAGATAAACCATCACTATGAATGCACTAATCACGTATTTTTTTAGGTTTTTTCTGTTTTTGATCTTGCAGATATTTATTTTTAACCAGCTTGAATTGGGCTTTGGGATCTATTTTTTAATCTGTCCCTTATTTGTTATGTTATTGCCCTTTGAGATTAATGTTTACCTTATGTTGAGCATTGCTTTTCTGATGGGTGGAATAATTGATGTGTTTTCTAACACCTATGGTTTGCATGCCTCAGCACTGCTTTTCTTCGCCTATTTAAGGCCTTTCGTCTTTAAATTGTTTTCGCCGCGAGAAGGGTATGATTCCTTGAAAAAACCTTCTGTAAAAGATCAAGGTCATTTGTGGTTCTTTTCCACTTTCGGGCTTTTACTAATTATCTATTTACTTTATTTTTTTATCCTTGAGGCTTTCAGTTTAGAGGGCTTATTTCTCATTTTACAAAAAACAATTCTTTCATTTCTTTTGACTTATTTATTGAGTCTGTTCCTGCATATTTTTCTATTCATCAGGCCTAAAAAAATATGAACCTCGAAAATCGTAAATATGTTATTATTGCTTTCATCCTCTTCATAGCAAGTGTTTATGCTTTTCGATTATTTTATATGCAAGTAATCGATGATACGTGGGTGCTCCGAGCACAGGAGATTGCCGAAAAAAGAAAAGAAGTTGTTCCGCCTCGAGGCATTATTTTAGACCGTTATGGGAAAAAAGTGGTTTCGAATAAAACCTATTATAATTTAATGATGGTTGAAGAGAAATTTGGGGTGTTTGATACCATTGCCTTTGCGAAACTCATCAACTGGTCACCATTAGAAGTAAGAAAAAGATTTGAGGAAATAAAAGAAAAAGAAGGCTACTATGTAAATAAACGTACAAAAAAGAAAACTTCAAATTACCAAAAATCTCGTGCTTACCCGTTCCTTAAAGAATTAAGCCTAGATGAAATAACCAAAATCGCACTTAAACTTGATGAATTTCCGGGTTTTTATGAAGAAGTGGCAAGCATGCGAAGCTACCCCTTTTCAAATTCGGCCAATATTCTGGGGTATTTAAATGAGGCCACACGTGAAGAGATAGAATTAGATCGATATTATAAACCTGGAAGTAATTTGGGGCGTTCGGGGATAGAGCGATATTATGAAAAAGAACTTAGAGGAAGAAAAGGAATTAAATATGTTGTTACGAGTGCTACAAACAATGCCATCGAGTCATACGCAAACGGCAAATATGATACAACGGCTCAGCAGGGTCAATCGTTAACATTGGGATTGGATATTTTATTGCAGGAATATGGGGAGAAATTAATGCAAAATAAAAGGGGGTGTATTGTTGCTATTGAGCCCTCCACGGGTGAAATTCTTAGCTTAGTTTCCTCGCCTAGCTACGATCCAAATTTATTGGTTGGGCGAAAGAATATTAGCCTTAACTATCCACAATTATTAAAAATGGAAGGCCTTCCACTTTTCCCAAGGCCCCTTCAGTCCGAATACCCCCCAGGATCTATCTTTAAGCTCGTTCAATCATTAATCGGTCTTCAAGAAGGCGTTATAAAAAACAATTCATCCTTTGTATGTAATAAAGGCTTGGTTGGTTGCCATAATCACCCAACAGCACAATCTGTTTCCGAGGCGGTTCAATATTCTTGCAATCCATATTTTTATGCCGTTACCAAAAAAATTATTCAGCAACAAAAAAGTAAAAATATTAATGCTGACGCGGAAATTGGCTTAAACCTTTGGCATAAATATATGGCAAGTTTTGGATTGGGAATAAAACTAGGAACGGATATCTCTGGGGAAAAACCAGGTCTAATTCCTAACTCAATCTATTATGACAAGTGGTATGGGAAGAATAATTGGAGTTTTTCTACCATAAGCTCTAATTCTATTGGACAAGGAGAAGTTAAACTTACCCCTTTACAAATGGCCAACATTGCAGTAATTATTGCTAATAAAGGTTGGTATTATGCGCCACATTTTGTTAAATCAATCGGGGGAAAGGGGCCTCACAAAAAATTTACTGTTAAAAACATAACAATGGTAGATCAAAAAAATTTCGATCCGGTTGTGG
>JBILCD010000138.1:0-6453 GCA_044353285.1 Crocinitomicaceae bacterium
CGATGATTACCTCTTTATTCTGTCCTTTTTCAAAATCAAAGCTTAGTACTTTATCACCTACTTTTAATTCGGAAATTGGTTTTTTTTGTATGTCATTTAGGTTGACTTCCATTTGTCCTGTAAAACAAGCTACGCATTCCACAAGGAGTTTTTTCATGATTTGTTTTTTGGTAAATCCGGTGTATTCATTATAATTTAATTTTTCAATAAAGTTGTAGCAATTCTCTCCTTCTACCATCCCATTATGATTATAAATATAAAGATCATTAGGGCTATTGAGGTATTGATATTCAAAATTTTCTTCGGTTCCACTATCACTACTGAAATATTCTACTTTTCCGGTTGGATCAATTACTTTTACATCAGTTCCAAGGTCAGATAAAACGAATCCTTTATCTAAACTTATGTTAATAATATAGATATTTGTACCACAATAAGTCTCGCATTGATCTTCAGAATATATTAATAATTCAGGGAATTGACCGCCTACTAATTCTTTAATCTCAAATTTAGGCTCGGGGCCTAAATTTAAAGTTAAATATTGATCATTTACCTTTATTAACGAAGGGAAACTCACTGCATCTTCATCATCAGAATCCTGATAAACAAGTATATTCAGATTGTTTAGTCCATTATATTCATAAATTTTTTTGTAAAAATTGGTATAAAATTGTAAATCACTGTTAATCCTAATGGAAGAAGTTCGAATAAAATCTTGTGAATATGCAAGTTGAAAAAATAGAAAAATAGAAAAAAACAAAGTAGATCTCATGGCTATAAATATTTGATTTAAATTATTTTGGAAAAAGCGTGCAGAGTTATATGGATTTTTCAATCTATTTATTCTATAACGAAATAAGACACATTTTAATTTTTTCTTGAATATAAGAATTCTCAATGACTGATTTTTTGGTTAATGTTGCCTCTAACGCCTTAATAATAGTATTCCAAGAAACAGGTAAATCATAGTCTTCAAATACTGTTTTTAAATTGGTTATACCTTGCAGTAAAGAGAGATCCTTTATATATGTTTCTCGAGAAAAAGAAATTGAGTTTATAGTTTGAACTAGGTAATTGAGTATTTCTTTTTTAGGGTAAAGTGAATTATTTACTCCTGGTTTTTTTTCAAATAATGAATAACGATGAACGACATTGTATAGTCCATTATTTAAAATCAAGGTTGAATCGGGAATTTTCTGAATCCAAGTTGTCATAAATTCCTGAAATTTTGCTTTATCATTTTCCCTTAGATACATTGCCAGCTCAAAGGTTTGATTGAACTGAAAAATAAAAAACGTTTCAAAAGGGCTATATTTTAAATCGGATACTGCTTTTTTAGTTAATATGATAGCAGTTGAATCATAAGCAGAATTGGACGATAGCTCAAAAACGGAAATATTATTTGCAAATTCTAATGAAGGAAAATCATATTTTGACGTAAAATACAATCTTGAATTAGGGTAATTTTTTAAAACATCTAACAAAAATACTTCGTCTAATGTTAAATAACGTTTTTTAGTAAATAATTCCACGCTCTTCCCTTTATATTCAACAAGAAGTGGTAAGCTGACATCAGACAAAAAACATTTTTTTTCAATGGACTCATTGACTTTATTAAATAATAGATCGGTTGATTGGTTTTCACCATCAGCAAAATATATACAATTACACTCTTTTTCATAGGCCTTTTCTAGATCAAAATTCAATGTTAAACCATATTGTTTTTTAAAAAAGGATTGATGTCTAATACTTCCCAGGAGTGAACGATTCAAAACCTTAATATCTTTTCTGTAATTAAGAAAATCTTGTACATACCACAACGTGTATGTATCGCTATCTCCATTAGTAAATAAGAATGAATTGTTCTCACATTTCTCTAAATAGGATTTCGCCATTGTAATATATTCAGCGCGATAATCGGCTCTTTTTAAATACTCTTTTGCTATCTCATCGTACTTATTGTTTTTTAATGTATAATAAACATGCATAAATTCATGAGATATTTTTAATGAAATGTCCTTGAAAATATAGGATTCAAAATCGTTGTTCCGCAGTTTTATTTTCTCATAATTACTTAATGATAAATCTACATATTTTAAGTATTCTTTTAAGTTGGCTTGCGATAACGTAATATTTAACGGGGTCTTTCTTTCAAGTGAATCTTCAAAACTACCCCATTGCCCATTCTCAACGATATTATTGGCAATATTAGCATAAGCTCTTGCTAAAATTTCCAGATCCTCATCGCTGCAATCAATTTTATCTTTTAACGCAAGAATAACGTCATCATACCATTTGTAATTACCATAGTATGGATAGTAATCCATACTATTTATTTCATAACCAAATGCATCGGTAAATGAAAATTCGTTTGGTTCGTCTGATTTGTATCTAAGTAATTTATTTAAATCAATTACCTTACTTTTGATATCCCAAATCAAGATGTCCTCTATGACTTTCGGTTTTGCAATGGAAGATTCATACTGACTAACTTGCAAAAATATGCCATTCGGTTTTTTATTTAGTTGATAAATATAGGTGGGGTCCAGACCAAAATCCATCTGATCATCTAAATCGGATAAAAATTGACCGAAATATGGAAAATTATCCTTTATCCGTTTGGAATATTCAACATAATTTGTAACTGTATGACTCCTTTGATTGCATGAATAAAATAGAACATTTGAAAACAAAATAAAAAGAAATAATCTCATGATTTTTCACACTTAAAAAAATGGATAATTGATGTTTATAGCCTGCACAATTCACTCAGATACATTCAATTATAAAATTACATAATATTTAATTATTAAGCAAGAAGCAAAGTCAATAAGTACAATTAAAATGAAAAAAAAAGTAACCGTAACAAAGAAATGGAGTTGCCCAAATTTTTCAGTAGACCTAGTGTTGCCGAGTTTGCTCTTGTCGCTGATTCTTCTGAAAAAGTGTATCGATAATAAGGCTTGGAAAGTCGAATCCAGGTGCATCGGGAGAGGAGCAAAGCAATTTTAATGCTACTTTATTCCTTAATTATACGCTTGAACTCAGTTTTAGACCCGTCATTAATTTCCAATAAATAGATTCCTTTAGGCTGTGAGGAAAGGTCAACTAAAACAACGTTTTCTTGACTAAAGAGTGTGTTTAATTGTTTGCCATCTGATGAAATCAAAACTAAAGTCAGTGGCTTTTGAGCGGCGTTAATTATTGAAAAATTCGATTGCGTTGGATTTGGGTAAACTGAAAATTCCTGATTACTACTCATTTCGTTCGTCCCTAAGATTCCACACCCTGCTGACGTTAATAAACTTGCTCTTGGAGCAATAACAGCTGTAGCCCTCATTCTATCTTTCTGGCCTTGTGTAAATCTGTTGACAAGCGGACAATAAGACATATAGTTATACCGGCTGTTATCCCACACGCCAGCTACTGTACATGGATTGGTAGCTCCACAATCGCTTTGTTTATGAGGAGGTGTATCGCAGACACGATCCCCATCAATTGTGCAATCCGCGTCTACTGGACAATTAAGGTTACCACCATCACCATTGAATGTATGATAAAGAAAAAATCCATGCCCTATTTCATGCGGTAATGTGCCACTGTTACTTGTCATTGAGGTTGAAACAATCACTAATCCATCGTAAAGGCCGCCAACTGGATACGATGCATAGCCAACAAAACTGCCATTACATATTTCACTTACTACCCAAATGTTATAATAATCAGCAACAGGCCATCTGCTTAAGTCCTTTATGGAAGTTTCACTTCCTCCGATACATGGATTTCCAGTTGGGGTTATGCCGTTTGTTTGATAATATGCTACGCTAGTACCATTAACTCTGTTAATACCGGAAGTTGGATTGCCATTAGGGTCTATAATTGCCAGACAGAATTCCATTTCAACATCAACTCCATTACCGTTTGAATTATTAAATCGGTTATTTAGACCCGTAATTGCTTGTTGAATTTGTAAATCTGAAATATTAGTTCCTGTTCCAACAGCCTCACCTAAATGAAGCACATGAACAACAACGGGAATTGTGTAAATAGTCGATTTTAAGTTGTTATGTGCATGATTTTTTATACTAGCTTCAACTTGCGTTTCCATCTCAAGCACTTGCTTTTTATAAACGGCATCTGATTCCATCCGTGTATTGTGAATGAAGTCAGTCCCACATTCACTATTTTGAGCCACGCCATTCATTTGAAAAAACAGCACGAAAATTATTAATTGAATAAACCTTGAATAGTTGCTCATGGTGGCTCTTGTTATTGTTCTAAATTTTTCGATTAACAATGTTACAAAAATTTATTGGACTAGCATTATTGTTATTTCTAGTTATCGCGCTAATCTATTATTGCTAGCAAAATACAGGGGGTAGAGCGTCTTGACTTCAATTTTTAACGATCTTTTTTACGATAGTTTTATTGTCAATATTTAGGTGTAAAAAATAATGACCCTTCGATTGATTATTCAAATTGATTGTTTTACTATTTATGATATAATTGAAATTAATTTTTTTGCCGTAAATATCAAAAATTGCGAGATCTTCAATTCGTTTTTCTGTTTTTATGTAGAAAATATTTTCAGTTGGATTAGGATAGATGTCTATCTCCATGTTTGTAATTTCTGTATTAGATGCATTATCCTCCACAGATGTAACAACTGTATTTGTTATAATTGCAGGGTTAAAATCAAAGAAAATGTAAGCAGTATTTTCTACATTCACCCCTTCAGATAGACCACTAATCGGTTTAATTCTAAAAGTAATATGCCCTTTCGAATCCGGTTCCGAGGTAGTAGAATCTACAAGCATAATATTAGGAAAGTAAACGGTCAATTTATTGTTATACGTTTTATAATGCATTTCATGTGAATAGTCAAGCAATTCAAATGTTGAAATATCAAGGAAAGGAGACAAAGTATCTTCAAGTCTTATATTGAATGCCGGAGCATTACCGGTATTTTGAAAGTTGATAGTGTATGTAATATAGTCTGTAAAACCGGGAGGAATTAAACTTGGATAAACTATTTTGTTATTAGGGTCATAAGAATTCACAACCGGTATGCAAGTTGAAAAATTGTTATTTGCAATACTATTGTCACCTGCAGTTGGGGTAACAACGGCATTAACACAAATAGAATTACCTACAGTAGCAGTTGTATCTGTTAAAAAATCTAACCTGAAATCTAGATTAGGATTAACAGTTCCAAAATCACCAATGCTGTAGGAATATTGATTACCTGATATTGTGGGTGTAAGGCTTCCCGGTGTAGCTCCTTGAAAAGTAACAGGACCATTCACAGTAACGATTAAATTTCCAGCAACTCCGTTAGAACAATTTAAATTGTAAAAATTTGTCATATCCCCAGCTTTGATTACTAGCGTATGCGGTTGACCGGGAAAAATTATTCCATTTGTATAGATAGATTTAGTACCAATATCAAACCCCGGCTTACATTCCAAATTGAAATTTACATTTAATTCAAGTGGATTCCCTGGGTTTAGAACTACTGTTGAATCTATACCCGGATTAAGGCAGCCGACCATATAAGGTTTCGAAACTGTATCAGCAACAACATCATACTGGCCACTGACTAGATCAAAAAAGTATCTACCATTGGTATAAGTGGAAGCGCTGCTTAATGTATTTCCTGAGTTATCAAAAATAATAATTGGAACATTCTTCATAGAAATATCAGTAGGTTCATAAGTACAATTATTATTCAAATCAGAGAAGGTATGACCTTCAACACCTTCTGCTCCCAAACATCCATATGGATTGTTTATTATATCATTATTTTCACAAAGAGGGTATGATTGGTAAACGGGAGACATTGAAGGTAGTATATTTGGTAAACACGTAAAATTGTTATTGTCTATATTTATTGGATTTATCATTGTTGGTAAAAAAGGCAAACAAAACAAGGAATTATTGCTTAAGTTAAGATTATAAACTACGGGGGGTAAACTTGGTATCGAAGTTAAATTGTTGTTTGATAAATTTATCATCCAAGCGGAATTCGGGATATTAGGGATACTGGTTAAATTATTATTGTGAAGATGTAAAATAGAAACAGAATTGGGTATGAAATTAATTTGATTAAGGTTAGCATCATTAGCATACAGTTGCGTCAGTGAATTTGGTAAATTTTGTATTGAAGTTAAGTTCGGACAATAGTTCACATAGATCTTGTCTAAGTTTGGCGGAAATGAATTTAAAATCGTGAAATTATTATGATCTGCCCAAAGTTCTATCAATGAACTTGGAAGTGAAGGCAATGAAGTTAAACTTAAGTCTGCAATACTGATTTTTTCTAAGCCTGCCGGTAGTATTGGGAAATTTATATTCCAATTAGAACCAATCGATAATTCAAGTAATCCGGCGGGTAAAGCCGCTAAATTTACTGCATTACATTGCTGCACATGATAAGTCTGTAAGCTTGCAGGT
>JBILCD010000139.1:0-6450 GCA_044353285.1 Crocinitomicaceae bacterium
CGCGAATATTTCTCGATTGAAGTCTGCATCTAGTGGAATTGGAGCTGTGGAATTATACTTTAAATCAATACATATTTATCGCAAGAAAAAAACTAAAATAAACTAACTTATTTTAGTAGCTTTTGAACTCCTCCAGTATGAATAAACAGGATCCGTTTATTCATCAGTTTTTTATCCTCGATCGTTTTAATAAGCCCGAACAAGGCTTTTCCAGTATAAGTTGGATCGAGAAGAATCCCTGTTTGATGTTCAAAATCTGTAATAAAAGATAAGAGTTCAGGAGTAAACTTTGCATACCCTCCAAAATGAAAATCATCAAATACCTGAACTTTATGTTGATGATTTTTCCATTCAGTTAAAAAATCTGCTGATTCAGATATCTGTTGCATTTCAGCCATGGATTGAAAGCCCTTAAGAACAGGGAATACAAATACATTCGTTTCTGGTGGCGTACTGAAAAGCACACCTAAACTAGTTGTAGTGGTTCCTTGAGCTAAAGCAACGACATCGAAATTATTATCTGTATCAGGCAATATTTCCATGCAACCCATAATACCAAAACGATTTGCTCCACCTTCAGGAATAGAAAGATACCTTGAACCATCAATTTCTACCGTAGAATTATCTCTTTTCATTGCATCATATGCATCCCTAGAAATAAATAGCAATTCCATGCCTAATTCTTTACATTTGGCCAATAGTGCATTAGAAGAACTTGTTAGTTCATCCCCACGAATATATGCTATTGCTTTTAAATTAAAGAGATGACATGCAGCAGCACAAGCCAAAATATGATTTGAATAGGCCCCACCGTACGTTACAATACCATTATAATTAAAAGTATGACAATGCTCAATGGCGTATTTTAGTTTCCTCCATTTATTACCTGAAACAAATTCATGAATTAAATCATCTCTTTTTACGAACAATTTAGTTGAGTACTCGTTAAGAGAGGAGAAACTAATTTCTTGAACAATAGAAGATTCAATAGAAATATGAAACATGTTAAAATAGCTTATGGACAATGACTATTCTTCCTATTCGAACAATGACAAAGGCATTGATAAAGAGGATTATTATACCAGTGAAGAAGGATATATTATTTTCACAGAAAAATATCATTTAAAAAGAGGGTATTGTTGTAAAAATAACTGCAAGCATTGTCCTTATGGTTTTGATGTTAAAACAGGTGAAATTAAGCCAAAAAACTAATCGATACCTTTTTCTGGGAATCTCCCTTTAAAATTTTTCAAGATATTCTTAATGTATAAAATATCTGCATCAACATCTCCTGTTGGGTAATAAAGGCTATGAAAGCCCCCTATTTTTTTCTCATAATCAACATAACAAATATAAATTGGCACATTCGCTTTTATCGCGATGTGATAGAATCCTTTCTTCCAATTTGGGTTATAGCTTCTTGTTCCCTCAGGAGAAAAGACCAAGTACATCGTTTCATTCTCCTCAAAATAGCGAAGAGCGGTTGTCGTTAAATTATTATTTTTCGAGCGATCGACAGGAATTCCTCCAATAGCTTTTAACAAAAGACCTAAGGGAAAGAAGAATAATTGTTTTTTAATTAAAAACTTACCTTTTACACCATAGGTTTGAAAAGCCATTCTTCCGATAATAAAATCCCAATTCGAGGTATGGGGCCCAACAACAATAACACATTTCTTTACATCCACCGGCGCTGTTTTATCAATACGCCATCCAAAACACCAAAAAATAAAACGAATAATTTTTTTCATATACAAAGATAACAAATGCAGATTAGTGTAATTTTACAAAAGAATGAAAAGTGCAAAATATATTTTTAATTACTTCCTAATCTCAATTGTTTGGGTAGCTATTCTTTATTCTATTTATTGGATAAAAGACACGAATAAATTTATTCAAGTTTCTTTACCTGAAAGCACCACACATTTTATTCAGATTAATACAAAACGAATTATTAAAAGCACCCTTTTAGATATATGGTTTAGAAATAAAGATGTTGAAATAATTAATTCTATTCATGGGCTATTATTAAGTAAAGATAACACTCAGGCAATCCCTCAAGTCAACTTTAAATTAACTAAACCAGTATACTATATAAAATGCACTTATGAAAATAGCGATGTATACCTTTTAAAAGGGACACCCGAAAATACAGAACGAATAAAATACCCTGAAAACTTCTATTTATCAAAAACAAACGATTTATATCAAATAATTAGAAGCACAAAGTCAAAAATAAATTATGCCGAATTAAAGAATAAGTTATTTGATAAAATGGTTAAGTACACCTTGGAAAATAATGAAATCGCTTTATACGGAATTAAAGACAGACAAATTATTTCAACTTACACCCCTGAATTAACTGGTAATAAAATACTTTTCTATTTACGTGGCAATCAAGTTTCAAACAGAAAAGTTTTAATGCAAAATCAATCTGGATTTCATGTAACAACCACTACAGATTTCTTTAAACTTTTTAATTCTAACTCAACTAAATTTATTTCAAATATAGAAGGTATTTCAATTAATTATTATGGTGCGGATTATAATGGCGATAATGAGTTATTAGCTGTTTCCCCAAAATTTGATTTGATTTTAAACTATAATAAAGAAGACTCTATATCCTCTGTATTAAATATCGTCAGGAATGAGCTTACAAAGGAAGTGCAACTGTACCAGGATCGAATTACGCTTTTTAACAACAACTATTATTTTCATCAAATAAATAAGAACTCCATCTTTATTAGTACGAAACCATACAAGCAACATAAAATTATTAATTCGAAAGACGGCTTTATTATTATTGGCAAACCTAAAAACCTCACTCAAGTCAGAAATTTAGGATGGCGAGCCTCTTTTTTGAGTATGATCCCAACCTATCATTCAATTGACCATTTTGTAAATACTATTGAAGGAATTGATTTCCAATCATCTAATAATATATCTACAATAACACTTTCATTTTCGAATGATTTAATACCACGTATAGAAATTCTCCGCTTAATCTTAGCGCTAAATTCATAAATGATTTATTCATTATAAAAAGCAACGGTCAACCACAGATAACGTTTAAAAAATGTAAATATCTATTTATTATTTGTAAATTTACAAAGGCTTTTTATTTGCACTTATCAAACATTAATTGAATACACCTTGAATATCAAAATTAATTTGGCAAACAAAAAGCTTTCATTTTTAATTTTTTCAATTTTATCGTTTTATTATGGGGTAGCTCAAACGGCGACGTTTTCGACTTCACCCGCTGCAAATAACAATATCCTCTCTTTGTGCGCCGGTTCTCAGGTGTTATTTACAAATACAACTGCAGGTGTTAGCAGCATCAGCTGGAATTTTCAGGGAGGGAATCCGGCATCGATTAATACACATGGTCCACACATCGTTACATTCGCAAATCCGGGTTCATATACCGTTTCTCTCAGTGTAAATAGTGGCCCTGCAACGACAATGCAAGTAGTGATTCAAGCGTCAAATCCCTCCCCGAATTTAAATGTCTTGCTAGATAATGCTTGTGGAAGTGGTTTTGGTACTTCGACGTTTAATAATATCACTTATTTCACCTCGTGTGCTAATCCTTTCATGGGGGATCAGCTTTGTCTGTATTCAAATACAACGTCAACAAATTCGAACAGCATACATACCGTAAATTGGGGGGATGGAACTACCAATACCTATACGGGTACAAATATTCCGGTGGGAGATTTTAATTTTCAGCACGGATTTGCTAATACTGGCACGTCATATATTACCTACTCAGTGCAGCAAAACAATAATTCTTGCATAAAATCACAAATTTTATTATTATATACAGGCGCAAACCCCACTGCGACAATTTCTCCTGGGGGGGTTCCGACATTATGTAATCCAGGTAGTGTTGTTTATAATATCAATCCAGGTGGGCAAAACACTCCCGGAACCACCTATACCATTGCTGTAAACGATGGTGGTTCATACACCTACAGTCACCCTCCACCAGCCACAGTTACTCATAATTTCAACATGATTTCATGCGGTACAAATTCGGTAATTAATGGAGTCACGTATCCAAATTCCTTTCAAGCATCAATTACCTGCTCAAATGCATGTGGCTCCTCATCAAGTGCCATTGGACCGATTAATATTCAGAGTTCGCCAGATGCACAAATGACTACAACGCCTTCATTAAACCCATATAACAACAATGTATGTCAGGGAAGCAATGTAACGTTCAATGATGTATCGATACCGGGTACAAATATTAATGTTCAAGGGAATGCAAACGCAAATCCACCAATACCTCCTTATTCATGTAACAACCAATATAAACGAATTTGGAAACTTTATGGGCCTTCAGGACCTATTTATGCAAGCAATTCAAACCTTACAATTTCAGGATCTATAGGTTCGGGTAGCTCTCCGAGTGTGAATTTATTAGCCCCCGGTGGTTGGTCTAATGGGGCTCAGAGTATCAACCTTACGTTTTTACAGCCAGGAAATTATAAAGTTACCCTTTATGTGGGAGGATTGTCATATAATCCATGCGGCGTTGATTCAACAGTAACTAACATTTGTGTCACCCCTGACTTCCAAGTCAACATTACTTCGCCTTTTGTCACTGCCTGCGCGCCATCAACAGGTATCTTTCAGAATATTTCAACCCAAGCCCAGTGCAATTTAACGAATATTTCTGCATGGTCAGTTACCACCTCTAATCCAAATCAATGTGGTCAGCCTGCTTGGTCCTACACGAATAATACCAATGGACAATCGCTGAATCCTTCCATTTCCTTTACTGGCCCGGGGGTATATACGGTTCAGCTTACCAACAGCCTAAGTTCGCTGGTTTTTTCAAATACATCTCCTTTGGGTTGTCAGGCCAAAATTGATACGGCAATAATCACTATTAAATCGCCCCCAATAATAACTATTAATGCTCCAACTTCCATTTGTCTTGGCTCTACATTTAACCCAACAACAACCGTAAATAACTGCTATTCCAATCAAAACCCCTCGTATTTGTGGAATTTTAATCCAAACAATTCAATTTCTGGGCCTAACGTTCCTTCACCTACCAGCTCGAATACATCGAATCCGGGAGCTATAGCTTACCCGAACCCAGGTACTTTTCCCTATACTATCGCTGCCACAAATGAATGTGGACCAACCACCGTAACCCAGAATATTACTGTGGTGAATCCTGCGATTGTGAACCCAGGTTCTTATGGTCCGTTTTGTACCAATTCACCCGTAGCACTGGGTGGGATCGTTACTGGCGGAGTCGCTAATGGGTATTGGACTTCCAGTGTAACGGGCGGAAGCTTCAGTGCAGTAGGGAGTGGTGGCGTAAATACTGGTGCATTGACGGCGATCTATACCCCACCAAATAATTTTAACGGGAGCATTATTCTTACACTAACTTCTGCTCAACCCCCAACTCCATGTCCAGTGGTAACAGGTCAAACAACAGTTATTTTTGATCTAAATGCTTGGGCAAATGCCAGTACCTATCCAAATGGTGTATGTGCAGGGCAATCCATTTTATTGAATGGAACATTCGGAGGTGCAGCATCAAGTGCTACTTGGTCATCAAACGTTGGTGGAACATTTTCTAATGCGAATTCGGCATCTTCTACGTGGTCGCCTCCGGCAGGATTTACTGGTAGCGCTTTGCTCACGTTAACAACGAACGATCCTGCAGGACCTTGTATTGCAGCAACATCTACGGCAACGATTTTAGTAAAACCCATACCCGTGGCTACATCGCCAATATCCGTCGGACCGATTTGTTCCGGAGGCAATGCAGTAATTACTGTGACTTCAAGCATCAATCCCTCTACCTTTGCTTGGACGGCTTCCATTCCTACTGGTGTTGTGGCTACAGCAAGTGGAAGTTTAAATCTCGGAAGCAATACAGCTACCTTAACCACCTCGATTACAAACAATACCAACTCCCCCCAAACGATTGTTTACATATTCACACCAACAGCAAATGGATGTGCAGGAGTTCCTGACACTACTTCAATAATTGTACAACCTGTAGCAAGTGTGGGTCCGTTCAGTCCGATTACGGTTTGCCCTGGAACAACGATTACTCCTTCTACCTTCGTTTCCAACCCAAATGGCGCCACCTTTGCTTGGTCCAATACCAATTCTCAAATTGGAATTTCTGGCTCCGGTAATGGGCAGATAAGTTCATGGTCTGCTCCTGTCAATACCAATAACAATTCTCCTGGGACAATAGTAGGCAACATTACGGTAACTCCTACTTTCAATAATTGTCCTGGTACTCCTGCTTCATTTGTAGTGACTATCAATCCCACACCTACCATTACGAATAGTCCGTTAAGCCAAACCATTTGCTCTGGGGTAAACACTGTTGATGTTAATTGGGCTCCAAATGCCACAGGTACTGGCTATTCGTGGACTGGAGTTGCGAGTGCTGCAAGCGTCAAC
>JBILCD010000140.1:0-6449 GCA_044353285.1 Crocinitomicaceae bacterium
TAAGCTCCTTGGTTTGATGATCAATAAATGTTTTCTCAATACACAAATATAAAATCCACCTGCTATGCAGGTTTGTATTTTTTTTGGATTATCAAACCCTGTCGTAAGCTCCTTGGTTTGATGATCAATATAGGTTTTCTCAATACACAAATATAAAATCCACCTGCGATGCAGGTTTGTATTTTTTTTGGATTATCAAACCCTGTCGTAAACTCCTTGGTTTGATGATCAATATATGTTTTCTCAATACACAAATATAAAATCCACCTGCGATGCAGGTCTGTATTTTTTTTGGATTATCAAACCCTGTCGTAAGCTCCTTGGTTTGATGATCAATATAGGTTTTCTCAATACACAAATATAAAATCCACCTGCGATGCAGGTTTGTATTTTTTTTTAATTTCTACCTCATTCAAACAAGTTTGATTCGGGAAATAAAAAAAAAATCCAGTATTTAAAATACTGGATTTAATATTTGTGCCCACGACTGGATTCGAACCAGCACACCAAATGGCACCACCCCCTCAAGATGGCATGTCTACCAATTTCACCACGTGGGCATTATTTAGTGCAAAGATAATGAAAACTAAAAAAGATACCTTAGTTGAATAATATTCCTAAAAAAAAAATCGGATCCTAACGGAGTATGTTTTTACCCAAACAAATCCTTAAATTTGTAGTAAATAAAATTCCGTTGAAAGCGACCGTTGCACTTATTGGGTTTATATTCATATCCTTTTTTAACATTGGAATGGCTCAACTTATAAAAAAAGAAAATTTTAATAATCGTACCAATTGGCGATTAAACCGTCAAGAACTACAAATTGGCTTATCTGCAACGCAATTTACTGGAGATTTAGGCGGTGGCGGAGGTCCAGGAATCGACTACAGCACAAAAGATATTGATTGGGAATCGACCGGTTCTGGAGTTGAATTATCCTATAAATATCGCTTTCACCCATATTTGTCAACAAAGACTTGCCTCAGTTTCTTTTCGATTGAAGGCGATGATAAGTACTCCGAAGAATCAAAGCGAAATGCACGAAACATCCATTTTAAAAGCACTTGTTTTGATTTTAGCCAACGCTTAGAATTTATTTTTTATGCCAATGAATTCAATGGCTCATTTTATCATTTAACCTCACGAGCAAAGCGACGTAAATCAAATACGCAACTTTATCTTTTTGCTGGTCTCGGATTCGCCACCTATAATCCAAAAGCATCTTATAATGGGGTTTGGACCGAACTACGTCCTCTAAAAACAGAAGGGCAAGCAACAAGTTATTCACAAGCAACTTTCATTATTCCTACGGGATTTGGATTGCGAGTTGGATTAACTAAAAAAATACGCATTGGTATTGAAGCAAACTATACCAAAACTTTCACTGATTACCTCGATGATGTAAGCACGAAATATGCTGACCCTAGTCTGATGTCATCTAGTGCAGCAAGCTATTTATCAAATCCTAGTTCAGTGTATTCTGTTGGCGACAGAAGGGGCGACCCCAATCAATTTGATGCTTATTATCGCTTAACCTTTCAATTAATTTATAACATCGGGAAAAGGTAAATCAAGTTTGAATCAGCAAGATTGACTTTATTTTGTGGTTTGTTCTTCTATATAATCTAACTCTTTCCCAAACGTTTCTTTCAATTGACTTAAGCTGTAAAAAGCCAAACCAATAAAGAAAGCTCCTATAAAAAATGCTGAAATTCCAACTGAAAGTTGACTAGCCAACAACAGTGAAAATAATAACATGATTACGTTAACAGATCCTCTAACAAAATTTGGTATCGTATTGGCCGCGGTAGAACGAATATTTGTCCCAAATTGTTCGGCTGCAATAGTAACAAAAATCGCCCAGTAGCCGGTTCCTGTACCTAGTAAAAAACAGAAGAAATAGTAAGTTGTGGCTGTCATTCCTTTTCCGAAAAATAAAAATAGAAGGGTTAAAATAGCAGTAAAACATAGATAAAGGAAGACGACTTTTTTCCTGCTTTTTAGTACTTGACTCAATAAACCAGAAATTAAATCGCCAAATGATAAGCCGATGTAGGTATACATTACTGCTGTCCCGTTTTCAATGTTTTTCAGACCTACCCATGGACCAAAATCGTCTTTAGAGTTCATGATAATTAAGCCAATAATAAACCAAATTGGAATTCCGATTAGGATACAGTGCACGTATTTTATTCTGTTTGTTTTCGATGAAAAGATTAGCTTAAAACTCCCTTTCTTTATTTCATTTTTTGATTTTATAGCCTTAAAATAATGGGGTTCTATTGTTCCAATTCGTAAAAACAACAAGGTAAAACCCATTAAGCCACCAATAATATAGGCAACTTGCCAACTCGCGAGTTGGACATTAGTAAGATTGAAAATAATTTGTGAGAAATAATCACCTTTAGATCCTACCAGGGATGCGAACACTGCTCCTAATGCACCAAAAGTTACAATAATCATTGTGCCATACCCTCTTTTTTCTTTGGACATCATTTCAGAGACTAAGGTTATGCCTGCGCCGAGTTCTCCCGCTAATCCTATTCCTGCAATTATTCTAATCACAGCATACGTGCTAATGTCGCTAACAAACGCATTGGCTATGTTTGCTAATGAGTAGAGTAGTATGGAGCCAAATAAAACTTGAAGCCGTCCCCTTTTATCGCCCAATACACCCCAAATAACACCTCCTATTAACATCCCAATCATCTGCATATTGAATAAAAACTTACCTGTAGCCGCTTGCAATGCTGGAGAGGTTCCTACCATTATTTGTTTTAAACTTTCGGCTTTGATGACGCCAAATAACACTAAATCATAGATGTCTACAAAATAACCAAGGGCAGCAACCACCACAATGGCCATTATTTTTCTATTGGAATGTTGGGTGTGATTTTCAATCATGGGCCTAAATTTAGAAAATTTAAAGCAATAGCTTATTTTTAAGGTGAAATGTATTTACCTTTATGCAAAAATAGATATGGTTTATAATTTTTCTGAACATTCGTCGATTATATCTACTTACATGGCTGAAATACGCGATATTTCAATTCAAAAAGATCCCATGCGTTTTCGTTTAAATATGGAGCGTATTGCTGAGGTAATGGGGTATGAGATATCCAAAAAAATGACCTATGTTTCTAAAGAAGTGGTAACGCCTCTTGGTGTAGCGCATGAAAAGGTGTTGGAAGAACAGCCTGTTCTAATCACGATTCTTCGAGCTGGTTTAGCCATGCATCAGGGATTAGTGAGAACCTTTGATCGTGCAGAAAGTGCATTCGTTTCGGCGTATCGGAAGCATACAACTCCGGAAGATTTTGAAATTTTTGTGGAATATCTTGCCGCTCCCTCTTTAGATAATCGTATCTGGGTAATAAGCGATCCAATGCTCGCTTCGGGAAATTCAATGGTGGCAGTGCTCAATGCACTTAAATCTCAAGGAAACCCAAAACGTATTGTCATTGCTTCAGCTATCGCAACTCCTGAAGCCATTCGATTGGTGCAACAACATACTCCAAGTAATACAGAAATTTGGGTTGGGGCTATTGATAAGGAATTAACAGCACAATCGTACATTATTCCAGGTTTAGGAGATGCAGGAGATTTGGCTTTTGGTGTAAAAGTTTAAAATACTATTCGTATGCTTTGGAGTAAGTATTTTCTTTTTTTTGGGCTTTCAATGATTAAATTCTTGTTCACCCCATTTGGTGGGCCAGCTGCTAAATTAACATTTCTCGAAACGTATATTTTCTGTTGTTCAGGTGCGCTTCTTAGTGCAGCAATCTTTTATTTTTCAAGTGAATTTTTTCTCAAAAGAGCAAAAGAGAATCAAAAAAATGCCTTAAGAATTTCAATCGAAAAAGGAATCCCATTTAAGAATAAAAAGAAGTTTACAAAAATCAATAAATTGATTGTTAAAATTAAACGTAGAATTGGAATTATTGGCATCTCTTTCTATGCCCCTCTTCTCTTAAGCATACCTGTTGGAAGTATAATTGTGGCCAAATTTTATGGTAAAGTAAGGAAAACATTTCTTCTAATAATAGTAGGAATTGCAGTTAATGGTTTAATAACTACAGGAATTGCATACTTGATAGCCGGATTTTTCTAATGAAAAACAAGCATCTTTTTTTTGACCTTGACCGAACGCTGTGGGATTTTGATAGTAACTCTAAGTTTGCATTACGATATATTCTCGAACAAGAAAAATTATTGGAGAAATGTTTGGGATTTGATTCGTTTTATAAAGTATATCATCAAAAAAATGCGCTCCTTTGGAAAAAATACGGAAGGGGTAAATTATCCAAAGACGTGCTTCGCTACGAGCGATTCAGATCAGCGCTAAAGGTTTTTAATGTTCTAGATGAGGAACAAATTCTTCGAATAGGTGATGCATATGTTGAAATATCACCAAAACAAAAATTGCTTTTTCCTAATGCCTTGAATGTATTAGCCGATTTGAAGTCCATGGGTTTTAATTTACACATTATTACGAATGGTTTTGTTGAGGTGCAATTTGAAAAAATGGAAAATGCGGGTCTCTCGCCGTTTTTTGATGTGGTCGTTTGCTCTGAACACATAGGATTTAGTAAACCTCACCCGAATATTTTTAAGCATGCACTAAAGGAAGCGAATGCGGAAGCACACAATTCAGTTATGATAGGTGATGATTATCGTGCTGATATTTCTGGAGCAATAAACGCAGGGATGCATGCACTTTGGTTTGAACCAAATGAAAATAACACCTTGAAATTTGAGAATAGAATTACTGATTTAAACGAAATACCGCAGAAGGCTGCCCAATTGTTAAGTACTTAGTCTTTTTTAAAAAGTACATCAGCTTCTTGACGCATCTTTTCATACATCACGATTCCTGCTGCAACACTTACATTCAAGGAAGCGATCTCTCCTTTCATTGGTATTTTTAAACGAGCATCCGACATGGATATTAAGTCGGAAGTGATCCCGCTTTCCTCTGATCCGAAAAGCAAGGCCATTGGTCCGCGAAGATTAATACTTTGAATCGGCACGCTTGCTTTTTCTGTACAAGCAACTATTCTCAAGCCTGATTGCTGAAGGTAAAAAAGGGTATTTTTTAATTCGTCTGTTTTACAAACAGTAATTCTATTCAATGCACCCGCTGATGCTTTCATGGCGTCGGCTGTTACCAAAGCAGATCCTTTTGATGGAATTAATATCGCATCTATTCCTTGGCATTCTGCTGTTCGGGCAATGGCTCCGAAATTTCGAACATCTGTTATGCGATCCAATACTAATATGCACGGTTTCTCGCCTTTTAGCAACATATCGTCAACAATAACTTGGATATCGCCATAGACAATCGGTGAAACAAAAGCAATAACGCCCTGATGGTTTCCAGATGTTAGGGCATTCAGCTTTTCAACTGGAACAAATTGTAATTGGAAGTCTTTGTCGGCCAATTCGTTCTTAAGTTCCATGAATAAATCTTTATTCATTCCTTTTTGAATCAATATTTTATTGATTTCTCGCGCAGCTTGTATGGCTTCTATAACGGTGCGGATACCAAAAATAATATCCGACTTTTCTTTCCGTGTGTAGTTCTTTTCTCTTTCCATGTTAACTAAAAATATACGTAATTTCTACGTTTCCATCTAAGGTGAGGTGCACCGGACATGTTTTGCCCGCGGCAATCGCTTTTTTAAGCGTTTTGTCATCCCATTGGTTACCAGAAAAATTAAAATGTATGTTAATTCTTTCTATTTTTCGGGGATTCGAAGCCATTATTTTTTCAACTTTTGCCGTGCAATGTGTAAACGGTATGTCATGTTGTTGGCAATAAATACCGACAATGGTGATAAAGCACGATGCTAGGGAGGTGGCCATTAAATCAGTTGGCGAAAATGCTGCTCCCAATCCGTGATTATCAAGCGGGGCATCGGTTGTTATTTTACTTCCCGAGTGATGGATGCATTCAGTACTAAGACTTCCTAGGTAATTAACAGTTGAGATTTCCATGACCTTATTAAAAAACAAAGTTACTGCTTTTTAATAAGGCTTATCTACAATGAAAAAAACTATTCATTTAAAAGTATTATAAATTCACGAACTTTTACGAATTTTGTACCGAATATGATGGATCAATCAAATGAAATAGATCGTGTAAAGAAACCAAGTTGGCTAAGGGTTAAACTGCCTATTGGAGAAAGCTACCGTAAGGTGAGAAGCTTGGTTGATGAGCATAAATTACATACCATTTGCCAAAGTGGAAGCTGTCCGAATATGGGAGAATGTTGGGGAGAGGGAACGGCTACATTTATGATTTTAGGCAATATTTGTACGCGTTCTTGCGGTTTTTGTGCTGTGCAAACAGGTAGGCCGGAAGCAGTTGATGAATTTGAACCAGGACGAGTAGCGAATAGTATCAAGTTAATGGGGGTGAAGCACGCCGTAATTACTTCGGTTGATC
>JBILCD010000141.1:0-6433 GCA_044353285.1 Crocinitomicaceae bacterium
AAACACTTGAGATTATTTATCAAGACGAATACCTTTTAGTAATCAATAAACCAGCTGAATTTTTAGCTGTTCCAGGCATACATATTAAAGATTCTGTAGCGGAAAGAATGAAAATGCAATTTCCAACCGCAAGCGGACCTTTAGTTGTTCATCGCTTAGACATGTCAACTTCTGGATTAATGCTAATTGCCTTGACAAGTGAAGTTTACATCGACTTGCAAAAACAATTCATTGATAGAAAAATACAAAAAGAATATGAAGCGCTCTTAGATGGAACACTTTCTCAAGATAAGGGAGAAATTAAACTTCCTCTTCGTTTAGATATAGATGATCGTCCCCGCCAACTCGTGTGTTTTAAACATGGGAAATCCGCGCTTACCCATTGGGAAGTTATTGAACGAAAAGATGGTAGAACGAGGGTGATCTTTAAACCTATCACAGGCAGGACGCATCAACTTCGTGTTCACGCTGCCCATTCCTTGGGCTTAAACGCACCAATTATAGGTGATGATCTATATGGAAAGGTTGAAAATAGATTGCATTTACATGCCGCTAGAATCATTTTTTCACATCCTGTTAGCAAAGAAATTATGGACATAAAATTAAAGGCGACATTTTAAATAGCTAAAATTTGAGTTGGTTTTCTAAGTATAGGGGCTTTTAGAAATAAATTATTCAAAAGATAAATTGACTGTTCCTAATTATACCACAAGACTATTTCATAACCCCTAAGGGCTTAACTATTTTTAACGCTGGATGTAATCCAGTGTAAAAACATGAAATAGTTCACTTTTTGGCATGTATTTTTAGTTAAAATCATGACAAAAATATTTTGTGTTTCGAAATCGATCAATCAAAAAAATAAAAGCAAATAGTTAACTATTTTGATTTTCAATCATTTTTTTTCGTAAAATTGTTTTTGAAAATGTAATCTTTAAATTAAAAATTATGAAAAAAATAGTCCTAGGAATTACTTGTCTCCTTTTTATCTCTCAATCTCAAGCACAAAAATTTGGTTTTCAACTCGAAGCCCAAGGGAAATCGATCATAAGCTCTACCTGGTTGTTAAATAACAATATTTCAGATAAAGGCGATGAGCAAGATTATGCACCAGGTTGGGGAACAACCTATGGAGTTGGAATTAATGGATATTTCAATTCGGTTGGCTTAGGTGTTGAAATTTTAGGAGGCACACACAAAGGAGCTTATAAAGGAACCATTTTAGGTTCTGACTACACATCAGAAGTACAATTAAAGCAATTTCAAATTCCAATACTTTTGAAATTACGAGGCGAAAGCGGTGGTTATTTTGAAATCGGCCCTCAATTCAATATCATTTCGTCGGCACGCTATACGTACGATGGAATGATAAATTCGACTTCAGATGTAAAATCGAGCTATCAAAACTATACCTCTGTGGTGATGGGATTTGGCGCAAATGTTCAGCTTTCTAAAAGTATTCCGCTAGGCTTAATTATGGGGATGCGTTTAAATTATGGTTTCGCCGATGCAAAAGGTGTAGATGCGATGGGGTTTAATTTAAGTAATTCAATATTCTACCCTACTTATCAAAAAACGATGGCTGTTTCAGCTGGTTTACAACTAGGATTGAGTTATAAATTTAATTAAGCAGGCGTATATTTCTCGGGTATTTTAAGAATTCTATTATCTTTGACACCAAAATTAAGCCATGGCTACAACTGCAGAGATACGGAACGGATTGTGTATTCGACACAACGAAAAATTATTTCAGATCATTGAATTTCAACACGTAAAACCAGGGAAGGGTCCTGCATTTGTGCGTACAAAAATGCGTCAAATAGAGTCCCAAAAAGTATTGGATCATACTTTCTCAGCTGGACATAAAATTGAAATCGTACGGATCGAAAATAGAGAATATCAATATCTTTATCAAGAAAGTGATTCCTTTATCTTTATGAATAACGAAAGCTATGAGCAAGTAAACATTCCTTTAAAAATGGTTGAAAAACCAGGCTTTTTGCAAGAAGGAATGATTGCGAATATTTTGTTTCATGCGGAAGAGGAAATGCCATTAGTGGTGGAATTACCCATGTATATCACGGCTGAAGTAACCTATACCGAGCCAGGAGTGAAAGGTGATACCGCAACGAATTCAATGAAACCCGCCACCATTTCTACCGGAGCAGAAGTAAAAGTCCCCTTGTTTATCGCAAATGGAGAAATGATTAAAGTAGATACACGAACAGGTATTTACGTAGAGCGCGTTAAATCATAAAAAGTACCATGCAATAATTCAAAATATACGATGAAAAACACAGCACTTTCCCACGTTCACGAGCAACTTGGTGCCAAAATGGTTCCTTTCGCTGGATACAATATGCCAGTACAATACGAAGGAGTAAACGCTGAACATGAAACCGTTCGAAACGGTGTTGGCGTATTTGACGTTTCACACATGGGTGAATTCGTAATAAAAGGCCCCAATGCCCTAGCTTTAATTCAAACGTTTTCTTCGAATGATGCCTCCGTATTAGTGGACGGAAAAGCTCAATATTCTTGCATGCCGAATGGCAAAGGTGGAATAGTTGACGATCTTATTATTTATCGCGTAAATGCGGAAGAATACTTTATCGTAGTCAACGCATCAAACATAGAAAAAGACTGGAATTGGATGTCACAACAGAACACAATGGGTGCGGAAATGCATAATCTTTCAGATTCGTATTCATTATTAGCCATTCAAGGTCCTAAAGCTGCCGAAGCGATGCAATCCCTTACTGAAATTGATTTATCGTCTATGGTTTATTATACTTTTCAGCATGCAACTTTTGCAGGTATTGAAAATGTAATGATTTCCGCAACCGGTTATACAGGGTCAGGGGGATTTGAAATTTATGTGAAAAATGAAGATGCCGAGAAAGTTTGGAACGAAGTTTTTAAAGCCGGAGATTCATTTGGTATTAAACCAATTGGATTAGCTGCTCGCGATACCTTACGTTTAGAAATGGGCTTCTGCTTATATGGAAACGATATTGACGATTCCACTTCGCCCCTAGAGGCAGGATTAGGATGGATCACTAAATTCACAAAAGATTTTGTAGATGCTGAGTTTCTGAAAGCCCAAAAAGAAGCGGGTCTTACGAAAAAATTAATCGCATTTGAAATGTTGGATCGCGGAATTCCACGTCACGACTACCCGATTCTTGATGCTAATCATGTTGTTATTGGAAAAGTAACCTCAGGCACCATGTCGCCAAGTATGAAAATTGCGATTGGAATGGGCTATGTTACGATAGAAAATAGTGCCCTTGACTCAGAAATTTTTATCGAAATTCGAGAGAAAGGAATCAAAGCTAAGGTGGTTAAAGCGCCTTTTTATAAGAAATAATCAAGGTTTATAAATATTAGAGTCCGATAAAAAAAATCGGACCTAACTTTCTTTGTCCTTTTGTCTTGATACAAAAGAACGAAAAAATCAAGTCGCTGATTATCCTTCAATTCACTCCACTCTTGAAATACGACCGTTTCAGCGATCTCTTCGAGCTACTTCACGGTTCCCTTATTTCAATTCGCTATGCTTTATCAGAATAATAGGCGACAGGAGAAAAAAAAATGAAAAAATTTTTTAAATTGAAAGCTTTCATAAGATAATGATTGTATTGAAATAATACTTAGGTACGTTGCGGATCGATGCCATTTAAGTGAATCGAGCGGAGTCGAGAGACACGACGGAGCGGATTCGAGTGGCACGACGGAGCGAAATCGAGAGGAGTGCATTATAAATCAATCTCGACATTCAATAAATAAGGAATAATCTTGTTTAGTGAGCAGTAAAATAATATTCACGACAATTTTTAATGAATACAAACGGAATAAAGAATTGGGCTGCAGATGATCGGCCAAGAGAAAAACTCTTATTAAAAGGAAAATCAGCACTTTCAGATGCGGAATTAATCGCGATACTCATTGGCTCTGGAACACAGCATCAAAGTGCCTTAGACCTAGCCAAAACGATCCTAAAAGAGTTTGACAACGATTTATTGCGCTTTTCAAGGGTTCAAACAAACGAACTAATGAAAATAAAAGGAATAGGTCAAGCCAAAGCAGTGAGTATTATTGCTTGCTTAGAACTTGGACGTAGGCGAAATAAAGCAATGCCAATATCAAAGACAAAAATCACTCAATCATCTCAAGCATTTGCTTATTTAAGTCCGTTTCTTTCCGATCTTCATCATGAAGAATTTTTCGCATTATACTTAAATAATAGCAACGAAATAATACAGCACAAGCAAATTTCAATTGGGGGAATGACCGGAACATTAGCAGATGGAAAGATTATATTTCGACACGCTTTAGATTTACATGCAACAGGGATTATTCTTAGTCATAATCACCCGAGTGGGAATTTGAAACCAAGTCAAAAAGACATTCAACTGACAAATCAACTGATTCAATTTGGAAAATGCATCGAATTAAGTATCCTCGATCACCTTATTTTCACAGATAATGGTTATTTTAGCTTCGCCGATGAAGGACTACTATAAGCTATGAAAACAAAAAAAATAATCACAATTATCGGTGCTCGCCCTCAAATCATAAAATCATCTGCCATTAGTAGGGCTATTCGAGCAAATTATTCGAATATTCTCACTGAAATAATCGTGCATACAGGTCAACACTATGATGAGAATATGTCGGAGGTCTTTTTTAAGGAGTTGAACATCGATCCACCTCACCATAATTTACACGTAGGAAGCGGATCGCACGGAGAACAAACGGCAAAAATGATTAGTGGCTTAGCTACTATTTTCGAGCACGAAAAACCAGATGCAGTGTTGGTATATGGCGATACTAATTCAACAGTAGCAGGTGCATTAGCTGCAGCAAAAATGCATATTCCGGTGATTCATGTAGAAGCAGGATTGAGAAGCTTTAATAAATCAATGCCAGAAGAAATTAATCGAATCGCCTGTGATCACATGTCAACGCTACTTTTTACCCCAACTCCAACTGGCCTTGCGAATCTAAAAAAAGAAGGCTTTAATCTAACACAACAATCCAAGGCAAGCATCGACCATCCGAATATTTACCATTGCGGAGATGTAATGTACGATAACAGCATGCATTTTGCAGGATTATCAGATGGTAAATCAACTATTTTAGAAGAATTAAACATCCCCAATTCCAACTATATTTTGTGTACCATACACCGCGATTCTAATACAGATGATGCCAAGAACTTGAATGCAATATTCAGGGCACTACTGTCTATTCAGCTAAGCTCCCTTTGGTCAATCATTTTACCCCTGCATCCGCGTACTCGTAAAAAGATGGATGAATTGCTTCACCCTGACCTAAGAATAATGCTTGAATCGAATGCTTCTATTAAACTCATTCCGCCAGCTGGATTCATAGACATAATCGCCTTGGAGAAAAATGCCAAACTTATCATTACCGATAGTGGTGGTTTACAAAAAGAGGCTTTTTTCTTCCAAAAACCCTGTGTGATTTTAAGAGATCAAACAGAATGGATTGAAATTGTAGAAAACGGAAACGCTGTTTTAGCGGGAGCAGATGAAGAAAAAATTAGTAATGCTTTTAAAAACCTCAGTTCGCGTAACGATTTCACCTTCCCAAGTTTTTATGGCGATGCCAATGCAGCAGAATTTATTTGTTCAAAAATTATCAGCGATCTCTAATGCTTTTTATTTACACCGATACCATTTCCAACAGACTCATTTATACCTTGGACTTTATTTTCGCCAATAGAGGTATAGAATACACCTTATGCAATGATTTTGTAGCTTTTGATCGACTTGATGGACAACGTTTTAATTATTCAGATCGACATTTCGAAAATGTAAAAAAAATCACACCTTCTCCCCTCCTTTCCGATCTAAAAATCAAGGAATACACTGCATCACCAAGTACATTCAACGGAGTGGATTGCATTCAATTAAACGATCACTTAGACCCATTAGCAAGTATTTTCTATATCCTCAGCAGAATCGAAGAATACTCCAATAAGCTATTGGATAAACATGGACGATTCGAAGGTAAAAATTCCACTTTGTATAAATTAGGATGGCATGAAATAGCCGTTTGTGATCGTTGGAGCATCGCAATTCTTGATTTTCTATCTCTTTCTGCCGCATCTGAGACAGAAGAGCAGCAGTTTATACCAACATTTGATATTGATAATGCATACGCATACAAACACAAGGGAATAATTCGATCTTCTTTGGCGAATCTTCGCGATCTTATCTTTGGAAAAACAAAGCGCTTGATGGAGCGACAACAAGTGTTGAGTGGCTTAAAAAAAGACCCTTTTTACACCTATGAAATCATAGAGAAAACAAAAGAAAAAGGATTTAACATTCTCTTGTTCTGGTTACTTGGCGATTATGGGAAATATGATAAGAATCTATCCTATAAGCATCCAAAACACCAA
>JBILCD010000002.1:0-44041 GCA_044353285.1 Crocinitomicaceae bacterium
GCAGGAATAGCTGCCGGTGTAATACAAATAGCAGCAAAGTTAGAGGCGCTTAAGCCTGTTGCTAAGGTAGCAGAAGTTCCACCGCAAATTGTACTCGGAACTGCCGTTGGCGTGATTGCAGGGAAATTGTAAACACCAATTGAAATTGGTGCTGCAGTAGCACTACAACCATTAGCCGTAGCTGTCATATAAAAGTCAGAAGTTTCTGTAATGGTCGCATTCGCTATAGGTAGAGAATTATTGGTAATAACCGCTGTCGTTACGTTGGCTGTCCAACCATAAGAAATAGATGGGTCGTTAGGTGTTGCGGTCAATGTAAGTGCTGACGTTGATCCAAGCGATCCACAAAAACTAGCATTGGAAGAGGCAATGGTGAAAGGACTTACTGTAATGCTTACTTGAAAACGTGGTCCATCACATGAACCGTTGTTTTCAGCCACATAATATGATCCTGAAGCACAATTCGGAGGTGTTGTGAATGATGTTCCGCTTCCTAGAATGGCTCCACCAAAAGGTTGGTTATACCAATTCAACGTTCCTCCAGTACCTGCAGCTGTATAAACTGCAGTTGCACCAAGTAACACGGTGTTATTTGCCGGTAGTGCTGTTGGAACTGCAGGAGATGCATTAAGCGTGATGATTTGAGTGCCTACAACTGTTTGTCCATTTTTTATAACAGAAACAACACCATTTGTTCCATTACCAGCGGTTCCGTCAATTTGAGTGTTAGAAACAATAGTAAAGTTAGCCACTGGTACACCACCTATTAGAACGGCACTCACTCCAAGTAAACCAGTTCCTGTAATACTAAAGGTTCCAGAATTGGCACAAAGGATTTGAGGAGAAACAGAAGAAATGGTAGCTGATGCGCCTGCCCATGCAAGGTAGTCGTCACCTGTATACGTTACAGGAGTAGTAACTGGTATGGTAGCTGAAGTAGCTGTTGTAAGAGTTCCTGTAGCCGCTAATGGACCGCCTACACCTAAAGCAAGACTTCGTAAATCCCAAGCTCCTGTTAATGAAGGGCCTTGTGCAATAAACGTTTGATCTTGAGTAGTCGTAAGGCCATCTTGTGAGTTGTATCGTAAGGTAGCAGTTGGATTATTTCCAGAGATACCGTTCGTTGTTTGAAAGGTTTTGGCTTGAACTCTAAACGCCCTGTTACCAAAGGCAGCCGCATTTCCACCTACAACAACGCTGCTTGGTGCAGCAGTCTCAGTAACTGTTAAATTCGTAATATCCGAACCATCGATAAAACCAACGCCGTTTCCAGTAAATATGCTTGGATAACCACTAAAAGGGAAATTATAATTACTTCCTGTAGTACCTCCTCCACGACCATAGACAGACATAGAGCCATTGGTTAAATAGGCATTAGTTAATCCAAATGTACTTACAGCGCCAGCATAACCTTGCCAAGAGCAAATTAGGTTGTTACCATTTAAGTTTAAAATATTTCCAGGTATATTTCCACTTGCCGTTAAACTTAAAGGGAATGTTCCAAATAGAGTTAAGTTACTATTTATACCAAGGCCGTTACCGTTACCACCTAAGGTAAGGGTATTAATTTTTCTGCTAGCTGGAATAAAAGCGTCATCTATTTGTGCCACAGGAGGCGCTGGTGATGGAGCAAAAAAGTTCAAGATCAGGTTGTAAGCACCTACGCGAGCAAAAGGAGCGGTAGCAACTGTTGTAAAGGTTCCGCCGGCTGCTGTACCACTTATAGTACCAACAGCAACAGTGGGTGCAGTCACATAACCATAACCCGAATTAGTGATCGTAAAGCTACTAACTTGGCGGTTAGCCCCGATGTTCGCAGTGGCAGCAGGCCAGCAGTTTACAGGCCAAGCTATGGTGGCATTTCCTGAAATGCTAATCGTTGGAGGAACTGAGTAAGTAGCCGAAGTTGAGTTCAAGTAAACAGAAACCACTTTTCCTTGGTTCACGGTTACAGTAAAATTGATTGCGCTTAATGGAGTACCAGTAACTAAGGTTCCACCAGTAACAGTTAGGGTTGGAGCCGCAGTGTATCCTGATCCTTGACTAGTTACCAAGTTTAAAGCTGTTGGCCCGGAAAAACCTACGGTAGGTGCTACGGTATAATTAACACCTCCATTGGTTGTAAAGATGGTACCAACACCTGTTGATGACTGTGGGTCGCTGCTGAGTGCACTCACTCCTTGATCACCATTAATAGTAACGCCTCCAGTAACGGAAGCCACACCTGATTTTTGTGTTTGAGAGGCTGTTGGTCCAGTGATTGCATAAGGAACAACTGCAGTAGCTGACGCTCCACTTCCTGTACCACCTAAAATTCCCAAGCTGAAAACGGTGCTTGGAGCTGTGCTAGATGAGTAGCCAGAACCAGCCGAAGTTAAGTTTAGACTTCTAGCAGTTTGTGTGGTGGCATCATAGTTTACTGTGACTTGAGCTGGTGTACCTGCATATAAAAAAGTTGCTGCTCCAGACGCTGCTGTACCCGAAGTGTGGGTTGGAGGAGCTGTCGCAGATGGTATACCTGCTACTGTACACGTGTAAAGATTTCCGCCGTAAAAGTATTGAGTTCCCACAGTAACAGCCGTCACTTGAAATGGATTTCCTAGCGTGCCCAATGAACCAATGTACAATAAAGTTGCTGTCCCGTTTAATTGCGTCGTTGGTGCCGTTCCCGATGGAGCTGTAGCGCCAAAGCTTCCGCCTCCTGTACACAAATAAACATTATTGCCATCGAAGTAACGTGTATTAGCAGTAGCAATACCTGCACTCGCCCACGGCGAAACAGCAGTACCAAAAACAACTGGTGCCGCATTGTAAAGGGTTCCCATGTTGGTAACACTGATACTGGCAACTTGCGTATTAAAAGGTTGACCTAGAATGGAAGCTGTATTGTTAATGATTAGTTTATTGTTGGTATTAAGAGACCCAGCGGTAAAACCAAATGAATACGCATTAAGGTTTTGGCTGGTATTGATGGTATTGCTACCGGTATTTTGGAAAAATAGTTGTCGAATGATTCCAGTTGTTGCATTTCCTTCGAAAACACCAGTACCACTTAGGGTTGAACCTGCACCATTAAAGTTTAAAAGGCCATTTGTTGTAAATCCGCCGGAAAAATTACAGTACCCATTATTTTCAAAATTTCCAACCACATTGATTGTTGTATTGGTACTTGCCCCCGCTGTGGTGGTGTATGGCAGAAATTTACCTCCTGAATTGATAAGAATATTTCCACTGGTGCTTAAAGCATTTGCTGTAGCATTCCATTGTAAGTTTCCGTTAACTGTTAGGTCTACTATGCCAACTATTTGATCCACTACCACAGTAGTTCCTGCAGGAATAACGACAGAGCTGGCCGCGTTAGGCACAGCGCCGTTTGCCCATGTAGCTGTGCTAGACCATAATCCACCAGCTGCTACTGCAGTGGCTGTATTCGGTAATAAAAGGTTCATGGAAAAGGTTCCAGGACAAGGACTGAATGGCGTTGGCCAGGTGTCAAACATAATGTAGTAGGTTACCCCTGCCGTTAGTGTAGCACTTAAGTTTTTAGCAGATGAAGAGCTGCTTACGCCACCCATACAAGTAGATCCCGCTGTTGTCGGACAACCATTAAAAATAAAGATACCTGTATACGTCTGACCAATCATACTCACGTCGTATAATCCAGTAACGGTTGGTGTGAATACATACAAAGCCTCCTGTCCTCCATAATATAGAGTTCCGGCGCAACCACCTGTTAAAATAGATGCCGCCATGTTGCCAGCGTTAATTTCATCTATGGTACCACACGTCAATGCTTGATTGACTATGGGAAGTCCCGTTTGAGTTATAACCGTTGCATTGGGACAAGTCGTCGCCATGGAACTGAATCCTTTGAATACAATTGCAATAACTAGAGTTAAGCGCACTAAAAACGAAAATGTAAATTTTTTCATGTTGTTTTTTTTAATATTAATTTTTTATTAGAATCACATAAAACCTACAATAGGTTTACCACAATAAATTGTTAAACAAAAGTTAATTTGGGGTTAAAGTTATATGTTTTTTTTTGAAAAAAATACATATGAGCAAAAAAAAAAGAGCCGATTAAAGCTCTTTTTTTACATTTTACGTTAAAATCTTATTGTTTAACTATCCTTTCAATATGCTGAATAACATTGTTTTCAATAATAATGGTGTACACTCCAGTCGCAAATCGCTCTAATTGGATCGCTTCACCCGATTTAAATTGTGGATAGTTTATCAATAGTTTCCCTTGTGCGTCATAAATTTGAATAGAAGTCAAATCTTGACCCGGGTATTCAATAGTTACTTGTCCAGTGGTAGGATTCGGATACACCCCAACCGTTGCGGCAGCCACATCGCTTAAGCCTACTGCATTGACTATTTCACAGTTTGAGGTGTCTGAACAACCATTAGTATTGGTAACTATCACCGCGTAGCTACCATTGTATGTAGCTGTGTAGGAAGCTCCCGTTGCATCTGCTATTTCTTGACCTGTACCGCAGTTAATCCACTGATAGCTCATTCCGGCAGGAGATGCTGTTAAAACAACAGACCCGCTTAGGTTGATGGAAGCAGCTGGCACTGGGTTCACAGTTACCGAAACGTTATCTAATTGGCTACAACCGTTGGTGCCAAATCCTGTTACTGCATACACCGCTGTGGCTGTTGGTGCAAATGGTACGTTGTTTAGTACACCGTTGTTCCAAGAGTAAGAAATTCCGCCACTAGCGCTTAGCGTAACGGCGTTGCCAAGGCAAATACTTTGGTTATTACCCGCTTGTATATTCGGTAATGACATTCCAGTAATAGTAACCTGGTCAGTGACTATACAGCCATTGCTACCGACAGCTGTTGCTGTATAGCTTGCGCTTCCCAATGTGGCATTGAAAGGTGTATTGTTAAGCACACCATTGCTCCAAGATACCGTACCAGTTGAACTTGCATTTAAGGTGACAGCTTCATTTTCACAAACCATAAGATCTGGTCCCGCAGCCAAAGTAGGAATCGCTAGTATGCTTACACTAGTATTCTGTGTCGTTGCACCACATTGATTAAAGGCAACATAGCTAAAGTCTACGGTGCTAGGATCATTGGTTGACGCCTGATAATTCACCGAACTATTGGTGATGTTAGGGCTAAATACACCATTTCCATTGTTCGTTTGCCAAAATCCGCTGAAGGCATTTTGAGTACTTGCTGTAAGGGATAATAATCCGTTCTGGCAAATCGAAGTGCCTCCACTTGCTATTGTAATAACAGGTGTGTTGTTAACGGTAACCAGCACAGTGTCTTGGTTCGCACAACCATTGCTTCCTATTCCTGACACAATGTAATTGGCAGTCGCCGTTGGGATAAAGTTTTGCCCGTTATTAACACCATTATTCCAAGTGTATCCGTTGAAACCACCCGATCCGTTAAGCACGACCACGCTACCCGAACAAACCGTTTGGTTAAGACCTGCATTTATTACCGGTAATGCATTAACCGTAATGCTTACTTGGTCTTGGTTCACACACCCATTGGCATCTGTTCCAACTACCGTGTAGGTATTGGACGCGGTAGGCGTAAAGGCCACACCGTTACTCACGTTGTTATTCCATGCGTAGCTTGTTGCACCAGCACCGTTTAGCACTACAGGCGTATTCAAACAAATTGTTTGGTCTAAACCTGCATTCACAATAGGCAATGGATTTACGGTAACTGTGGTGTTGGTTGATCCCGAACATCCGATTCCATAGGTACCATTCACTGTGTAGGTTACGGTACTTGTCGGATTAGCGACAACAACCGCTGTATTGCTAGCACTTAGATCATTGGTTGGCGTCCACGTGTAGTTGCTGCCGTTGGCTGCGGTTAAGGTGGTGCTACTGTTGATACAAATAGCTGAATTTGCTGGTGTTATGGTGATTGGATTTTCATCAATATTTGCTGCAACGGTTGAAGTAACCACTGAGCCACATACATCAGTAACAGTCAGTTGTAGGACCGCATCTGTGTTAACCACTGCTGTTGGATTTGCAATGTTTGTTGCGGATAAGGTTGCAGAACCACTAAGCACAGTCCAAGCGTAGGTGTAAGGCGCTCCACCGTTGGTTGCTGTACTGCTTAGGTTGAAGGTAGATCCAGGACAAGGTATGTTAACAGCTCCTCCTGTGATGTTTACCAAATAGTCTTCGGTTTCACCCCAACTTTGAATGGTACAAGGGGTGATGTTATCACCGGAGATGTTTTCTTGGTTCACAACACGCATTCTGGTTTGTCCGCCAACGGCTGTTGCCGGCACAGTAACACTGATCGGAACGGCAGTAGCTGGTACACAGTTTACGTTAGCCACGGCACCATTGGTAAATACTTTTTCTCCAGCATCCGTAAAATCACCATCTTGGTTGAAGTCAATGAATACAGCCAAACCACTGGTGTAATTGAAAGTTCCACAAGAACCGACAGTTACTGATCCAGCGGTGGTTGAACCAGCCGCCAAGTTAGGAACCGCAGGGGCTCCTGCTCCAGAGGTAAAGTTTGAATATGTTTCTAAGACAGATCCCGGACCTCCCGCTAAGGTAGTACAAGTACTCGAATTGTTCATGGTTCCAAGGGTCACATTGAAGATTTCTTCATCGAAGGTATATAATGCAGCACTTGGGCAATAGCCACTAACAGGCGAAGACGCAGCAGTTGTAATAACGGGTGTTCCAGCAATACCGATGTTAATTGCATTGGATGGCGCGCTCGAGCAAGTACCATCGTTAAGCACGACAGTGTAGGTAGTTGGTACTGTTAAAGGTAAAGTAGTTACAGAGCCGGCAGTTGAATTTCCTGCAACAGTTGGAGTCCAAGTGTAGTTGTAAGAAGCACCACCTGTAATGTTGATCAGGTAGTCTTCGGTCTCACCCCAACTTTGAATGGTACAAGGACCGATGGCATTACCACTGGTATTTTCTTGGTTAACAATTCGCATTCTCGTTAAGCCATTGAGGGCTGAAGATGGAATAATTAAACTCACTGTTGCTGCGGTAGCAGGAACACAGTTCAAATTCGCGGTTGCACCACTTGAGTATACTTTCTCACCAGCATCAATAAAGTCGCCATCTTGGTTTAAGTCTACGAAAATAGCCAAACCACTGGTGTAATTGAAAGTTCCACAAGACCCGATGGTTACAGAACCTGTTGTGGTTGCGCCAGCAGCGATATTCGGTGCTGCAGGAGCACCTGGTCCTGAGGTATAGTTAGAATATTTCTCCAAGATAGATCCCGGGCCTCCCGCTAAGGTAAGGCAATTACTAGAATTGTTTAAGGTTCCTAAAGTTACGTTAAATATTTCTTCATCGTAGGTGTTGTTAGCACCACTAGCACAGTAAGTGCCTCCCGCTTGTACCGTAATGGCCGAAGTGGTGCCAGAACAGATAAAAGGAGCTGGAGCCGCAATAATTGGTGCAATAGGAATGGCCTGAACAGAAATATTAACCGTGGCTGCAGCGCCGCATTGCAGAACGCCCACTCCATTATCAATGGCTGAGCACGTTATAGTGGGCTGTACGCCAAGGGTGGCCGCAGAGAAATACACGATACTTGCACTTGTTCCCGCTATGTATGGTGAAGTAAGGGCTGCATCATTAAACAATGATGTTGCTGGGCTCCATGTAAAGGTATTATAACTGCTTCCTCCTGTGGTTGCCGTTAAGGGATATGATCCATTTTGACAAGCATTGAAGCTCGGTGTAATGCCAAAGGCAGGTGCTGGATTGCTAGTTACTGTTATTGGGCTTGCTGGTGTTTGACAACCAGAGGCACTATCGGTAACTGTTACATAAAATGTAGTCGTTGCACCTACTAAAGAGTTGTACGTATTGGTGGTATTGCTCTGAAGTGGAGTAGTGGCTGTTGGACTCGCATACCAGTTGTACAATTCACCGCTAAAATTATTGACATCATTCGCTGTTGCTGTTGGTATTTGAAGTCCACAATGTACACTATTCACAACAGTAGGCGCAAAAATGATAGGGAGAAAAGTAACTGTATTCGTCGTTCCAGTATTGACACAGCCTGAGATTGGTTCTGTAACCGTAACTGTATAGTTGGCGGTAACGGGAGAACCAGTTGAATTGGTATTGGTAAAGCTACCGCTTGCTGTAGTGATAGGGGGAACAGTATTCCATACATAATTATAAGGCAAGGTCGGTGCACCTTGTATGCTAATGCTGTAATCCTCTGTTTCTCCTGAACCCATGTTAAGACAAGCGTCATTGGCTCCGTTGACATTATTAAATCCTCTGGTTCGGATTCTCATTTTCGTTAATCCAGCCACTGCTGAATTTGGCACAGTAATATTGATGCTAACGGTTGAATTCGCCAGGACATTAACACCTACTTGCTGCCATTCGGCGGCGCTCAATACACCATCTCTATTAAAATCTACCCAGACGGAAACAATGGCACTGGTGTATGTTCCAGGAGGGCCCATGGTGATCGTTAAAGGATAGGTTTGTCCAATATTTACGGAAGTAGATAAATTGTATAAGGTATAATAAGGTGCAGCAGTTGGATTACTTGCCGACGAATTGTTGTTTAGGGTGTTAAATAAAACGTTGTTTATAAAAGTACCTGTTCCACCTGAATTACTGACAGTGCAATAGCCATTCGGTAAGGTTTGAGGTCCTGTAACAAAACTCGAGGCTGTTAATGTGACGTTTGAGCTATTACAAACGGCATTCGGTGTTGCTGTTACGCTTGTGATGGTAGGCAGTGGATTAACCGTCGTGGTTACTGTTTCAGTAGCCGTACACACACCATTGGTTCCTGTAACGGTATAGACGTAGGTGCCTGCTGCAATTGGCGTGATACTCTGAGGAGCACCGCTTAATGGGCCATTGAAACCAGAACCAACATAATTGTTAGCATCCCATGAATAGGTATATGCTGGGTTAGCAATAGAGGAGGCATTTACACTGAAGGAATTACCCACGCAAAACGAATTGGTGGCACCGGGTGTTACAGCAATAGGGTCAGGGTTAACAACATTCGCCGTAATCGCTGTTGTTGCACTTAAACAGCCATTGGTTCCCATTTCCGATACGTAATAGGTATTTGTGGAACTAATAGCAGTTTGGAATGTGGGGCTTCCAACTAGTTGGTTGGCGTATTGTATGTATAAGTTATCAATTTTAGCCAACATATTAATGAGTCCAGTTCTACCAGCAATAGCATGTTGCCAAGTGGCCTTGTTGGCTGGGAGATAAGCGCCAGGTAGTGCTACAGCATTGAAAATAACAGTGGTACCAACGGTAAGGGTTAATTTTCCGGTGTTATCGATCAAAATGGATACATGGTTTGTATCATTAACCCAAGAGATATCGGATGAATAAGCGAGTACGCCCAAACTTGTCGCATCAAAAGAGGTAGCGGTATTGTTATATAGGAGGTAAATTCCTTGTCCATTTGGCATGGCTCCATAGGCATCAAAACTGATTTTAATTTTACTTCCTGATCCCTTTTCTTGAGAAGGTATTGTGGCCGAAGGGTTTACGTCATCGCCAAAGCTATAACTGAATCCATCTGCCCCGGTTGAGGTAATGACATCGAAATCTACCATGTAAGCATTTGCGTTTACACCAGCAGACACCAATATTCCGCCAATTGCATTATTGGCTTGATTAAAGAGTTGAAGTTCTCCAGGATGGTTGATAAGGTTGGCACTTCCTGTTAGGGTAGCTCCAACACCAATGGTTGTGGCACTGAAATTATTCTGATAAAACATGGTGTAAGGACCTAATGGTGGAGCCTGCAATATATTTCCATTCGTACTGCTATTGTACCAATAATAACTACCCGATCCATTAGCACCGGATGTGGAAGCTGCTGAGGCACTTGGAATACCAAGTCCACATTGTGTGCTGTTAGTGGCTGTAGGTGCAGAAGGTAATGGGTTCACTGTTACGGTCGTTGGATTTGAATTTATTGGACATCCAGCCGATAATACTGTGGCGGTATACGAATCTGTTTGGGTTGGAGATAGCGCTAAAGGATTTCCGGTTCCAATTAAGCCTGTAGCCGCACCATTCCAAGTTACAGAAGTTATCGCGGGAGCACCACCACCACCATTGAAGGCGCTAGTAAGATTAATCATGTAATCCTCGAATTCACCGTAACCAAAAGTGTTGATGTATACGGCAGAGGGAGCCCCTTCATAACAAAAGATGCGCATTCGGGTTAAACCAGCATAAGCACTGGCAGGAATGGTGAATACACCAGTTTCCGTGTGTGCACCTGGCGTTGTGGCAGCAGCCACATACATACATTCACCTAAGTCTGTAAAAACACCGTTGCGATTGAGGTCTAAATAAATACGCATATGGTTACCGAAGGTACCGGTTAATATGCTCGACAAGGAAAAGCTGTAGGTTTGTCCCGCAGTCATGGCATAGGGTCCAAAGGCCGTAAAATTAGAATAGCTTCCCGCAGTACCTGTTGCTGTTCCAATGGTTCCTGTTAAGGAATTGTATGGGGTGGTGTTATCTATGATCATGGTAGCTCCTTGAAAGATCTGAACTGTTCCTAAGTCTTCATCATTAAGGGGCACAGTAACGATCGGAGTTGGATAATTAACAGGGGCATTTGTAGAAAACAGATTTGCTGTCAGGCTTGAGTTTGTTCCTGCACAAACAGGGGAGGCGCCATTGAATGCAAAGGCATTCACACCAGTAAGGGGTTCGTCAGCATAGCTGGTGCCTGGCAAAATGGTAGTGATGGCTGCAGAATTAACAGCATTTATATTCCAAGTAACGGTGGCATTGCTTGGAGAAGCTACTGGTATGGTTGCTGTCCAACTATTACCCGCTGTATTTACCATGGCAATTGGAACTTGCGCCACACCATTAAAGGAATAGTTGAGGGTTGCACTTGTGATAGTACCAACTCCGGTTGAAATGTTGGCCGTTATGGCACGGGATGATGCAACACATTGGTTGATGAGTGTGGGTACGGAAGAAAGGATAGAAACGGAAGGAGCTGGGGTGCTGCCGGAAAATTCATCTGCCCCAATATCATAAGAGGTACCTGTACCGCTGTAGCCAACGTTGGTGGCGCGGATATCGTTATCAAAATCTACGCTAAAATCATTCGTTAGCGGTTGCCCCCCACTTTCTAATTGGCTAGGTACGCTTGGGTCTATGTGTAAATAACCCGGGTTTGTATACAGCGTTGAGGTATATGTTGGTGCAGTGGAAATGGAAGATTGATCACTGCCTGTAATGGCCGTCATGTTAGCTACCGTTGATCCTGTCAATGTTCCATTGTAATAGGTTACGTTGCTAGTTCCTACTGTACCTAAATACCAATTGTTGTTATTAGAATTAGGTGAGTAGATGGTTCCTGTCAAGGAGTTCAATTGAACCCCGATGGTTAATCCAGCTCCAGTGGCAACAGATGTATTGTGGATAATGTTGTTTTTAGCATCGGTTACCCCAACTCCTGATTGAGTAGAATAAATTCCGGTCGTACTAAAGTTTGCGCCTGTTGACGTGGCATTCAGATAAATCGTATTGTTGTACAACTTTACGTTACTACTCGATGATAAAAACACACCGATTAGAGCAGGTGTAGGCATGGTAGTGGTTAAGGCGCCACTTGCGGTTAAATCCCCAATGTAGTTATTGTGTATGCGGTAATTAGCGGCGCTGAGTGCATAAATACCATAAACTTTACCAGTGGTTCCATTGGAATTTAAGTTGGCTATTTTATTGTTATAAAATTCATAGTAAGGCGATGTGGTAGAAGCGAAAGCATAATAGCCCATCACAGAGGAAGTCAAGCCATTAGAGGTTAAATTCTGAATGGTATTTCCATAAATTTTAACGGGTTGATTCGGGGAGGCTAGCGAACTGGTGTAAAGCGCATATTGCGCCGAGGTGGTGGTTATATTTGAAACGGTATTATTGTAGATTTGGCTTCCAGTGGATGTTCCTCCATCGCCTAAGTAACCGCCAAAAATACCGTACCAAGTACCCGTAGAGGGATAGGAAATGTTGGAAATGGTATTATTGAATATATTTTTTCTAGGGTAAGGAGAGGCCGATCCATCTGAGTTATAAATGCCGTAGAAAATTCCAGTACCCGCAGTGGTAGCAGTTATGTTGCTAAAGTTATTGTTAGAAATGGTTTGGGTTGAACTCCCTAGTGATGATGATCCTGCATAATAGCAATAGAAAGACCCTGCTGCTGCCGCCCCTCTTGAATAGCCCGTAATGATTTGATTTCCATTGGCATTTAATGCCACTTGCGTACTACTTAGATTATAAATGAGGTAAATCGTACCGCTTGCGTTGGTCGTAATATTATTCCAACTATTTGAATTGATATTTAAATTGGCGACTCCAACGGAATTATAGATGTAGTACAAGGTAGTGGTACTCAATGTAGTGAAATTGATGCCGCTAAATGTGTTGTTGTTCAAATTTGCAGTGGCCGTTAATGCGCCACCAGAATTTCTTATGTAATACGATATTCCACCTTGAGCAGTAAGTAAATTATAATTTTGGCTTAAGCTATTATTAGTGATGTTTATGGTTCCTGTTACAGCACCTGTATTGTAAATTAAATAGTCTGTTCCTGTAGTTCTTCTTGTAGAATTATTTGTAAAAATATTGTTATTCATATTTAAATTCGAGGCTGAACCGGTGTTGTAAATGCCATACCATATTGAGGTCGTAGCTAAATCATTCGTACAGTTCGTAATGGTATTATTATTTATATCAATGGTATTGCCAACGCCATTTGCACCGGCAGAACATTCAATAGCTGAAACTTGAGATGTCGTTACAGCACTTTTTAAGGTAATCGTGTTGTTGTTGATGGTCTGGCTAGCTCCTGTTGAACTTAAATTAGAGAAAATGCCTCTCAAGGTACTTGAGTGGTTAACACCTGAACCATTGTTATTATTGAGGGTATTGTATGACACGTTAATCCCCCACTCATCTTTTACAAAAATTCCAGTGGAAGGATTGGTCGCAGCCGTGGCGCCACCAAAGTTCAAAATAGTATTTCCCGTAGCTGATGAAGATCCTCCAACATCATTTCCTGTATTTGCAAAGCTATAAGGCGCAACATCAGGGAAACCAATAAATGTGATGCCGACATTACAATTTTGTATGGTATTGGAATAAAATTTATTGTAAGAATTCGAACCACTTGCAGAGGTAGCTACAACGGCAGCAGAGGCAGAGAGGTTGTATAAGCTATTGAGAATATTGATACCGATAGATCCGGTATGTCCTAAGTTGTTCCAGTTGCTATTCTGAATTCTGTTTAAGGTAATGACACAGTTTTTAATGGTATTGTTTTGACATCCGTCAGAAGCGCTTGCCAAATAAAGACCAAATCCAAATTCCATCACCGTAGTTGTGGTGGTATTCGCAACATTTTCTGCTAGGTCAATGCCATCAATTGTGACATAATCACTTCCTGCTAATACAAACATACCATCGGCTGTAACCTCGGGTGTAGCCACTGTCCCTACATAAGAAACGATAACTGGGTTAGCACCGACACCAATTTTCTGTATCATAATCGGATTGGCTGCTGTACCAGTAGCTGTTACGGTGATTTTTCCCGTCAAGTTTTCAGTATATCCCGCCGGGACATTTAAGGTTACCCCACCAGCACCTACACCTTGTAAGTTCAGATCTGTAACAAAAGCACTGATACTCGGATAATCTGCAGGAATGGTTTTAATACCACTCAATTGAGCAAAAACAGTTTGGGATAAACCTAAGAAAAGTACAACAATAGAGACTTTAACGAATGAAACGTAGATATTTTTCATAGAGCAGAAATAAATTAGTTATGTTTTGTTTGCATTGAGCGCGTAAAATTAAAGAAAATTTAATCTTTTAACAATGATAAATTGTTAAAAGGCCAAATGTATAGTGATTAAACCTGTAAGTATACCAGTTTACTTCAATAAAAAAAGGGGCTAGAGCCCCTTTTAAATTATAAACAGCTGATTTTTAGTTTTTAACAATTCTAAAATAGCTTGTATTTTGAGGTGTTCGAAGCTTAATTACATAAATTCCATCTGCTTGAAAACGCAGGTCTATGGTCGACAAATTGTCATTTGGTTTTGAGCTGTATACCACTGCGCCTTTAAGGTCAAGAATTTCAAGGAACGTTATTTCCATTTCGGAAAATACGTTAAAAATCCCACTCGAAGGATTCGGATAAACGTTAATTGTGGGTAGTACTGCATCGCTCAATCCATTTACTTCGATAGGCTCACAGGTGGAGGTATCAGCGCCACAATTGTTACTCACGACCACGGCATAAGAACCAGAGCTGGTTGGTGTAAAAGTAGCTGCGTTTTGGAATGGGATAGAGGTATTTGTCGCGCAATCTATCCAGCTGTAGTTACTTACATTGCTTGCAGTAGCTGTAAAAGTGCCACCGCTCAAGGTAACGTTTAGGTTTGACGGTAAGGCATCAATAACTAAGTTTAAGGTTACTGTCGAATCGCATCCGTACTGCGTCGTTCCATTAAAGGTGTAACTGCCGCTTTGCGTGTAGGTTTGTCCATTCCATGTGTATGTTTCACAGGCGGTTTGCTGCGTACTTGGCCCTGTAACGGGTTGATGAATGGTAAGGTTTAAATACAATACGGAGTCACAACCAGCCCCGGATGGAACGGTTTGGGTATAGGTGCCACTTTGGGTGTAGTTTTGTCCGTACCACGAGTAAGAAGCACAAGCACTTTGATTGATGGTAGCATTGGGTGCGTTGTTGATGACCAAACTGCCATTGGTGTTGCTAGTGCCGTTCCAAGCGCCATTAATGCCTGCATAAAAATACGGACAACCTGCGCCCAACGAATAGCGGTAGGTATAATAGTACGTTCCTGCAGCCTGTAACTGACCAACAGAAGCCATGTACTCATCGTTATTTCCTTGTTGAACATTAAAGGTGGCCGCAGACCATGCGCTAAGAGGCCAAGTACTTGGGTCGGTATTCGTTGTGTTAAGACCAGCTTGAGCAACAACACCCGGTGCCTGACCTGGACCATTCGTTACGCCGGCTACGTAGATCTGACCATAAATGGTATGACTTTGTCCTAAACAAATGTTTCCTGATGCTGGAAACTGAAGATTAGCCCAATTGATTGAATTGGTCGTTAAGGTCATTTGGTCTGTGTTGGTGCATCCATTTCCGTCGCTTACCGAAAGGGTGTAGGTGCTATTGGTCAATGCTACAAATGGAACGCCATTTTGAACACTGTTATTCCAAGAATAGGTGTAAGGCGCAGCGCCGTTAGTTGCAGTTCCACTTAATGTTACATTTCCTCCCACACAAGTAGTGATGTCTAGACCAGCATTGGCTGTTGGATTAGCATTAACGGTAACGCTTGCAGTGGCCAAACAACCATTGCTGTTGGTGTAGGTGACCACTGACGTTCCAGCTGACGTTCCAGTCACTAAGCCGGTACCTGATATGCTGGCTATTGCAGCACTTGCCGACGACCATGCATTGTTAGCCGCTGCAGTGCCGCTTCCAGTGAGTTGTAAAGTACCACCAGAGCAAACCGCCGTTCCTCCACTTATCGTTGGATTTGGATTGACCGCCACTGAAAGCTGTGCCGTGGTAGCACATTGTCCTGCCGATGGCGTAAAGGTGTAAGTAGTGGTTTGAGTATTGTTTATGGCTGGCGACCAAGTTCCCTGAATACTATTATTTGACGTGCTTGGTAAAACAATCGCCCCACCAGTACAAACCGCAGCAACAGGATTAAACGTAGGAGCAGTAGGATTGCTTACAGTGATAGTGCTAGTAGTCGAACAGCCATTGTTATTGGTGTAGGTGATGGTGGAAGTTCCAAAGCTAAGGGCAGAAACCAATCCTGTAGTTGACACGGTGGCAACTGCTGTATTACTGGAAGTCCAGGCCGCCGCTGTTCCTGAACCAATCAGTTGAGAGGTCGTGTTGGGACAAATTACGGTATTGCCACTTAGGGTTGGATTGGCATTAACGGTAACGTTTGCAATAGCCGAACAACCATTGCTGTTGGTGTAGGTGACCACTGACGTTCCAGCTGACGTTCCAGTCACTAATCCGGTACCTGATATGCCGGCGATTGCAGTACTTGCCGACGCCCATGCATTGTTAGCCGCTGCAGTGCCGCTTCCAGTAAGTTGTGACGTGCCGCCAGAGCAAACCGATGTTCCTCCACTTATGATTGGATTCGGATTGACCGCTACTGAAAGCTGTGCCGTGGTAGCACATTGTCCTGCCGATGGCGTAAAGGTGTAAGTAGTGGTTTGAGTGTTGTTTATTGCCGGTGACCAAGTTCCCTGAAGACCATTACTTGAAATAATTGGTAAAAGAATCGCCCCACCTGAACATACCGCAGCAACTGGATTAAACGTAGGAGCAGTAGGATTGTTTACATTGATAGTGCTAGTAGCCGAACAGCCATTATTATTGGTGTAGGTGATGATCGCAGTTCCAAAGCTAAGAGCAGAAACCAATCCTGTAGTTGACACGGTGGCAACTGCTGGATTACTCGAAGTCCAAGCATTACTGGCCGCCGCTGTTCCTGAACCAAGCAGTTGAGAGGTCGTGTTGGGACAAATTACGGTATTGCCACTTAAGGTTGGATTGGCATTAACGGTGACGCTTGCAGTAGCCGAACAACCATTGCTGTTGGTGTAGGTGACCACGGAAGTTCCAGCTGAAGTTCCCGTCACTAAGCCGGTGCCTGATATGCTGGCGATTGGAGCACTTGCCGACGACCATGCATTGTTAGCCGCTGCAGTGCCGCTTCCAGTAAGTTGTGAAGTGCCACCAGAGCAAACCGATGTTACACCACTTATCGTTGGATTTGGGTTGACCGCTACTGAAAGCTGTGCCGTGGTAGCACATTGTCCTGCCGATGGCGTAAAGGTGTAAGTAGTAGTTTGCGTGTTGTTTATGGCCGGCGACCAAGTTCCCTGAATACCATTACTTGAAATAATTGGTAAAAGAATCGCCCCACCAGTACAAACCGCAGCAACAGGATTAAACGTAGGAGCAGTAGGATTGCTTACATTGATAGTGCTAGTAGCCGAACAACCGTTGTTATTGGTGTAAGTGATGGTCGCAGTTCCAAAGCTAAGGGCAGTAACCAATCCTGTAGTTGACACAGTGGCAACTGCTGCATTACTCGAAACCCAAGCGTTATTGGCTGCTGCTATTCCTGAGCCACTCAGTTGAGAGGTCGCGTTGGGACAAATTACGGTATTGCCACTTAAGGTTGGATTGGCATTAACGGTGAGAGTCATTTGATCCGTTCCAATACAACCATTTATATCTGTTCCAGTTACGGTGTATGTGGCAGTAGTCAATGGATTAAAAGGAAGGTTATTCGTAACACCATTGTTCCAAGTATAACTCACTCCACCGGAGCCTGTTAAGGTGGCGGGTTGACCTGAACAAATCGAAATATCCAGTCCTGCGTTGATGGCGGGGTTAGAATAGACTGTCACTGTACTGTTATTGGTTCCAACTCCATTTAGGGTGTAGGTAACCGAGTAAGTAGTAGTTATTAGCGGTGAAACTGTTATGCTTGGAGTAGTTTGCCCACCTGGGCTCCATAGGTAAGTGCCGCCCAAAGTAGAGGGTGTTGCCGTTAGAGTTGTTGATGCACCAGGACATATTGATGCACTGTTTATGCTTACTGTTGGGGCTGGTGGTGGAGGTGGAACCGTCAAACAAACAGTGAAAGATCCGGCAATGTCATAGGTAACGTTGGTGAACAGCCTGAATCGATAGTTCGTATTAGGAGTAAGACCAGTAATAACCGTTGGGTTTGGGGCAGATGTATTAAAATCACAATTTCCAAGAGCTCCTCCTAGAGAAATTCCTGGTGCCAAGGTGCCACATGCTGAAAATATTTCAATTCCAACCAAAGAAGCCGTGCCTAAATTCACTGTAACATTAACCGAAGTGTTTGCCCCGCTGTTAAACGTGTACCAAACATCATTGATGCTTCCCGCGTCACAACTTGGGTCTAGAATAGGATCCTCCGTCGCGCCGCTGGTGGTACCGCTCGTTAATAAACAACTTGGGTTTACCGCTAAGATAGTCGCATTGGCACAATCATTATTAGCAGGTGCAGGTACAGGTACTGATGAAGTTACTTTCATTCTAATATTTGAGCAAATCAAATTACTTAAGCATGAATATTCGTGCAAGTGTATTTGAACTTGACCCGTATAGGTGGCTGTCCAGGAAACATAGCTTTGGGTCCCACAATAATCATCGCTGTAAGCAAGATATAATCCTGTATTTGAACGCAAGGTTAATTGCGAGTCAAAAGTAATGGTAGAGCCATTAGCAGCACAGGTCGAAAATTCGTATAAATTACCAGCAGTTACATTGACCAAAGCGTATTCACCGGCAAAGTTGCAACTACTGACATCTGTCCATGCGGGAGTGGGTGTCACAGACAAAGATGGATACAGTGCCGTGGCCGTGCACTGAGCGCTAGCATAAATAGATAAGGAAAGTAAACAAAGAGTTAGGTATATTTTTTTCATGTGTTATAAATTTAATCGATTAAATTAAAAAATTTCTGACAATTTGCAGTTTCTAATTATTAAATAGCCCTTTTGATTGATTATTTATCTAATTTTACAACAAACCGATAGGAAATGAACGTAAAAATGGCTCTGGTAAGCGGTAGTTCACAAGGCATCGGAAGGGCATCTGCAATCGCTCTAGCCCAAGCCGGAATGAATGTCGTATTAATCGCTCGCGACGAGGATCGTCTCAGGAGTGTTTTGAATGAATTAGCCAATAATGGGGAACAACAACACCAAATTTTGGTGGCTGATTTTACAAACCCTTTAGCGCTCCAACAAAAAATAGGGGCTTTTATCTCGGAGGGAAACATCATCCATGTCCTTGTGAATAATACCGGTGGCCCCAAAGGCGGTCCAATCATTGAAGCAAATATTGAAGAGTTTACCAATACTTTTAATCAACATTTAATCTGTAATCACATTTTGGCTCAGGCCGTGGTACCGGGCATGAAAAAAGCGGGTTTTGGTCGAATTATCAATGTCATTTCAACATCGGTCAAGCAGCCTCTGCCTAACCTTGGAGTATCGAATACAATTAGAGGTGCGGTCGCCAATTGGAGTAAAACATTGGCCATGGAGTTAGGGCCATTTGGCATTACAGTGAATAATGTGCTACCCGGTGCAACCAATACGGCACGACTTAATAGTATCGCAAGTACGAAAGCGGAAAAAACAGGGGAGACAGCGGATCAAATTTTGAGAGAAATGGCCAAAGAATCACCCATGCAGCGTATTGCAGAACCAGAAGAAGTGGCTGCTGCAATTGCCTTTTTAGCTTCTACATCTGCAGGGTATATCAATGGTATCAATCTACCAGTTGACGGAGGTAGAACAAAATCATTATAAGGTCTAGGTAGTTTTATTTAAAGATACTCGATAGGCGAGTAAGCCGGGAATTCCGATGAGAAGAACAGCTGCGAAGAAATAGCCCTCAGCTAGTAAATAAAAGTCCTTGATGTTACTCATATCGGATGGGTCATATCCGATTCCTATAAAGTAAGACAGACTAAGTTTTGCGGGTATCGGAAGTGCATTAACAGGGGTTTTTTCTATGATTTCTCCTTTAAATAGATTGATTGGAAATAAAAATAAGGGGAGTGAAATGACCAAGAAGCTTATTATAAAAATAGGAAGTGGACGAAGGAAACGTTTGAGCATCAATGATTTTTTTTCAAAGTTAACGTTATTTTTACCGAATGAAAAGTAAATTAGTTTATCTGTGCAGTTCAATGTCTTGGGGTGGACTCGAGATGAATCAGTTGCGTAATGCGGGATGGATGGCCGCTAGAGGACATGATGTGCTAATCGTTGCGTGTATTAATTCTCCTTTTCTGTTGCAAGCTCAAAAAATGAACTTACCTGTTGAAATAATCCCAAGGTATAGAAAGTACTATGCTTTTTTCTCGGCTATTAATTTATCAAAACTACTTCGTAAAAAACACGCAACTCATTTGTTTATACGTGATACACGCGATATGAGTATGGCTGCTACTCTTCGATTTCTTTTAGGGGAAAAAATAAAGACCGTCTATTTTATGGAAATGCAATTGGGTGTTTCCAAAAAAAATATTCTCCACACCATCCGTTTCTCATACATCGATTATTGGTCATGCCCATTAGAGGGATTAGTAAGGCAAGTTAAAGAAAAAACAAGGTTCCAGCACCACAAAATTGTTTACTTGCCTTCGGGATTAGAGTTAACAAAACTGCAAACAATAGAGCGTTCTATGGCCAGAGCAAAATTGGACTTGCCCTCCGATAAAATCATAGTTGGTTTAATCGGACGATTTGATGCCCAAAAAGGCCAAAAGCTACTTTTAGACGCACTAATGCTTTGCCCGACGAATGATTTCGATGTTGTTTTCGTTGGGGAAAGTACCCTTAACGAAAGCAAGAGCTATGAGAATTTATTGCGGGATTGTACAGTGGAAAATGGGCTGGTGGATCGAGTTCATTTTAGGCCATTTATGGAGGATGTTTCGGTATTTTTTAGCGCGATAGATTGGATGGTAATGGCAACAAAAGCAGAGACTTTCGGTATGGTATCGATTGAATCAATGGCTTGTGGGACGCCTGTTTTAGGAAGTAATGCAGGTGGCACCCCTGAGTTACTCAAAGAAGGGGAATTAGGGGTGCTATTTGAGTCATTAAATGCAAATGATTTAGCCGAAAAGTTATTCGAAATTGTCAGTGGAAAACACACTGTTAATTCGCAAGATTTACGTCAGCATGTTCGTCAATTTGATCATCTAACGGTTTGCAAAAGGGTCGAGGAGTGTTTCATTAACCATTAATTTCTTTTTCCTACTTTTACAAGATGGATTTGTATTCTAAAAAGCAACGTTGGAAAATTGGCTTGTTAATCGTAGCACTTGCAACGATTGGGGTTTCTTTAGTGGTGTCTAATAACATGGTTTCTAAGATCGCTGAGAAAGAAAAGACCAAAGCCAAACAATGGGCGGATGCCATTCAAAAAAAGGTCGAATTGCTTAAGTTTACCAATGCAACTTTTGATCAACTTCGTATAAAAGAACGTAGTAAGATTGAAGTGGTCGTTCGTGCTCAAAAAACAGTGCTTAATCCCTCTGCTCTTAACGTGAATCAAGATCTTGCATTTGCAATGGAGATTATACAAGAGAATAATGATATCCCTGTCGTTTTACTTGATGATAACAATAAGTTATCGCAGTATAAAAATATCGATACTGCTTTATTTAGAACCTTAATTTCTTCGCAAACCGAAAAAGAATACATAGCATTTTTGGAGGACTCTATCGTTCAAAGGTCACTTACTTGGAAAGAAAAAGGACGGTTTTTTACGATAAATGTATTCGAGGATTTCAATATGACGTATCTTTATGATGACTCTAAAGCCCTAAAAAGTTTAGAAAAGTCACGCGACTCTTTATTGTTGGCTTTTAATAGGGATTTAATTGATGGCAGTAATTTAGTACCAGTATTACTACTTAATAGTTCAAAAGATAGTGTTATTGGAAGCAATATTGATGCTGCCCGTTTAGATGCAAAGCGCTTAAAAACAAGCATAGCGGAATTTAGTCGACAAAATCCACCCATTAAAATTGATTTAGGTGAAGGCAATCAAAATTGGTTGTATTTCGATGAAAGTCCAGAGGTCAAACAATTAATTTGGTTCCCTTACATTCAATTTGGCATGATTAGCCTTATTGTTATTGTTGGTTATTTAATTTTTTCTACTTATCGAAAGGCTGAACAGAATCAAGTTTGGGCAGGAATGGCAAAGGAAACAGCTCATCAATTAGGCACCCCTCTTTCGTCTTTAATGGCATGGGTGCAACACCTTGAAACAACGGATACAGACCCCATGATTGCCGCCGAAATGCAAAAGGATTTAGTGCGTTTGGAAAAAATAACAGATCGATTTTCTAAAATTGGTTCAGGGGCTAAATTGTTGCCGGAAGATTTAGTGTTAACCATCGGTAATAATTTAGAATACTTGCGCGCTAGATTGTCCAGTAAGGTTTCTATTACGCTTGAATTGTTGGATGAGAAGCCGATTATTGTGCCCCATAATCCTCCCTTGATGGAGTGGGTGATCGAAAATATTTGTAAAAATGCCGTCGATGCTATGGAGGGAAAGGGAATCTTACTAATTACCATGAAAATGCAACAGAATTGGGTGCATATCGACATTAAAGATACTGGGAAGGGATTAACTCCCAAGCAATTTAAATCGGTTTTTGAGCCTGGATTTTCGACTAAAAAAAGAGGTTGGGGCTTAGGACTCACCTTGGTCAAGCGAATTGTAGAGGATAATCACAAAGGGAAAGTATTTGTTCTTAGAAGTGAAATTGATAAAGGAACAACTTTCAGAATTAGCTTACCGCTATAAATTTTCTAAGTCAACCATGCGCATTGCAATGAATGCTTTCAATACACGTTCGCCGATCCCTGGAATTGAAACATGAATGAGGTATACTCCAGATGATATGGGGATATTTACTTGATTGGTTAAGGTCCAATCTTGGTAAGTAATCGGACTTTCTTTCTTGAATGTTCGGATCAATTTACCTTGTGTATTGTAAATAGTAATGGTGCATTTCTCAGGTAAGTTGGTGATTTTAATTCGGTTATCTAATTTATTTCGCTCATACTCCGAAAATGCATTGTACGGATTTGGAACGATGTTAATTAAATTAAGTGTTTCTTGCAACGCTTCAGTACTATTGGTCATGGTCGATACGCCATCCATCGACCAAGAATACATCGGGCGACCGTTATTTTCGCCTGTAGCTACATAATTCTTGTATTCTTTATTTATCCGTAGTTTGATGGTCACATCACTTGCTAATAAAGTTTGCCCAGGCGTAACAATTGGATATGAAATCCAAGTCAAACTTCCGTATAATTCTCGTTTTGCTAAGGTGTTGTTAGTTTCAACCTCTGCCCATTTGAGTTGAAGTGCATTGCCTGTAGTACTTTCAGCATTAGCTGGAATATACGCTGGGAAATCATAACTAGAGCTGTAGCCGTTGATTGACTTTTGATTGTAGCTAAATACATAGACAGGATGCATGCCTCCCATCAATGGTGTTCCGACATTACTCACAAAGCGATCCGTTGGATTCCAAAGCATATCGGCCCCATTTTCACCACCTAAGAATGAATTCTCTCCAAACGCTAAGTACAATCGCGCACCAGATTCTAAGTCTACAGCGTAGCCCGGGAACCAGCCCATTCCTGTGCCTGTTCCGTCTGGATTACCATTTTTATCAACACTTGGACTCTTACGCATCGCACCTGGTGCACATGCGCCAACATTCAAGGCGGTACTTCTACCCAACTCAATCACCGGACATCTTGTCCACAAGCTTTTATCGTTGGTCATTACTATGTTAACACTCGGTAAGAAGCTAATCGAGGCGTTGGTCTTCGAGGAACCACTAAAGGCACCAAAATACGCCAAGGGCATATAATCCGCTTGGTAGCCAACTAAACGATGAGGAGCTATCGTTCCTTCTAGAATACCTTCATACTTTTGGTCAGGGTCCACACCCGACTCATCGGGATACTTACATGGATTCAAGTAGTCTGGTTCATTCGGCAAGCACTCATAACCTGCGGCAGTGGGGTCGGTTTCTGGCGCATAATCACCCGATCGAATCCAGTTACTTGGGAAATAAGCATCATTATCTGGAACACCTGATAACCATCGTTTTGATGAATCAGCATATTCAATGGAGGATTCAATCATGTCCGTAGTTTTCGACGTAATGTTTCCAGAACCTATTGGGAAGTAATACTTCTCTTGATGGATTTGAACGGAAATACCCCATGCTGGAATAATTTGTTCATTGTCACCATTGATCGCCATTTCCGAAGAAACGGAGTCTAAAATAGTACCTCCTTTGGCATCATAGCGATAAATAACCCACGAAGCGGTATCGGCACCATTACCAATTGGAGCGGCATTGTAATCCCTGAATTTACATTCAAAATAGCCGTCTTCCAGAAGCAATGGATCCACTACTTTAATGTTAATCGGACCTTTGCCATAATCGTATTCTGGCGTATCGGTAAATCCATTGGCAAGAATAGTAGAGAGCGTTGCATCGGTAAATTCAATCGGTCGATTTCCATTGCCGTAACCATCTAGACGCGTTATTTTTGGCGATGAACCGTAGGCTAAATAATGTAGCGTTCCGCCTGCTTCTGGGGCAGAAATATGTGGAATAGCCTCAACAGCTACTGCTTCTCCCATAGGGGCTTTTCGGCTTAATATGTAGCGTTTTTTCTGTCCGTCGAGTGCGATTGGATCATCAGGAATATAAGTTTTATAGTTGTTGTGCGCATAAGCAACAGCAATATAATAGTAGCGCTTAAAATTGACTAATTGCGAACTGCCTTGGGCAAATAAATCAGTTTTTACACTAAAACTATGTCGGATACCTTCATTTTGAGCAGAGACCATTTTAACGGGAACACTAAACCCTAAATCTTCGTCAAATTCGAAATTGATAATATCCTCAATGTCATCTTTTATATCACATTGTGCTACCAATCTCGCTTTCGTCGGATCTTTTAAATCGGAAACCGATATTTGATTGTTTTTTAGTTGATAAATTTGATAACCCTGAAAACGATAAGATTTGTCTGCATTCGGATCGTTAGCCACAATAAAAGGATCCTCTTCTATGTACTTTTCTTGATAGTTGTTGGAGTTGGTTGGATTCGACAACATTAAAATGACTTCATTTTCTAATTCTTGAATTTGAAGAATAGGAGCATGAGGAGCGTCAAGCACTTTAAAGCAGTTTTCAAAAAGAGCTTGTGCTTTATCGTCCGCTCGGCGAAGCGTTTCAACGGAGGTAAAGGGGTCGCCACCCGTCGACCTTGCCCAAACAACGCCAACTGTAATATTGTTGACAGCGCCGGGCTTCAAAATAAACGGCCCTGCAGATTCTACGAATCTTCGATCATTTGGTGTGTTATTGGCGGTTTGCTCTGTCCAATTAGCCTGGGGAATACCATTTGTTCCCCATCCAAGCGGATCAGTTGTTCCAGGAAATATAAATTCACAGGGTGTATTTGGATCTGCTTGAGGATCTGAAATGTGACCACTTCCGCCATAAACAAATTTTGTCCCGTCTTTCCAAAATCCCCTCAGATAATTATAGTAATCCGCCGCACTGGTAGGGTCTGTTTGGTTTACATTCGCGCCATTTGTGGTATTGGAATAGTATAAAAAGCGTCGCATGCCAAATCGTTCATTATCGATAATCCCATCGCCATATCCAATTCCATTAAGGGCTTCGTTTTCGCCAATACCAAAGGCATTATCGATTCCATCATTATCTTGATAGGGTCCTTCAAAAAAATCTACACCAACCGCAGGTGGGGAGTATCCATAGCCTTTATACCCTGAGTTATCTCCATCAAAGTTGTCGCCATTGTAATAATAGCCTAAGCCGCGATTAACATCACAACCCACATAATCATCATAAGGATCTCCGAGGGCACCGTCGGTAAAAAAACCGAAATAGGTATTGTAAAGTGTTTGAGTACCCCGATTGATGAGTTCGTAATTGTAAAAGGTCATATTATTCACTTCATCATTGGAGGCAAAAGCAAATGCTTGCGCCCTGATTTCCATTCCAATCGGATCAGCTCCTGTCTCAGTATGAATGTTTCCTTTGTCATTCATTACCCACCAAAAATTCTTATCCCCATATAGTGAAACGGTCCTATCTACGCTACATTCTTTATCTTTTTTAATGTCATACCAAGGATAATCGCCATCAAGATAATTGTAATTTCCATCGCTATTGAAATCGTAAAAAGGCGCTAAATAATAATCCTGACCTAAGGAAACGTCTCCATGAGCAGGCCATTCTTTTATGATTTCTGGAACTTGATAATTAGGAAATAAATCGTTTTGAGTGGAAGTGCCATTCGCTTGATCAGCGATGCCTGCTTCATACCAAGCACTGAATTCCCGCACCATATCTTGGGTGCTGATAAAATGCTTATCGTATTTATTGCAATTTTCATAGGAGGTTTCTGCATAAATTTTTGATAATGGTCCTGTCCAGTAATCTTGGCCATTTCTATACCGTAAAGCGGCAAGTTTTAATTGGTTGTTGACATCAGTACCGCCTAGCCACAAGGCAGAAGTAAACAAGGCCATAATGCCAGAGTTTTTTGGCACTTCATATTGGGAAAAATTCTGACCCGGAATTTGCCAAAGGTTTCCTGCCGTATGAATCATCGCTCTTACATTATTTAGTTCTAAATAAGTTGTGCTTGTTGGGGGTGCGCAACCTGCAGCTTTTGGCGGAGGTGTTTTTAGTTTATAGGCAGTGGTATAGCTCTGTGTATGGCCATAATTAGCAAGTAGAAAAAATAGGATGTAAAATAGATTTCTCATTAATGTTAAAGCCATTGAACGCATATAAAATTAGTGTTATTCTTGGAATAACAATTCTATGTCTTTAATTAATTGATCGACTTCTGCTGAATTTGTTCCGTCGTAATAGCCTCTAATTCTTTTCTTTTTATCCACTAAAACAAAATTATTCGTGTGTATAAAATCGCTTCCAGCATCCCCTATGTTATTTGCCTCAACGGGCTTTAGTACAAAAAATGATTTTCTAGCTAGTGCATAAAGTTCGGACTTGGAACCTGTTAAAAAATGCCATTGTCCTGCTTTATAGCCATGTGAAACGGCATAGTTTTTTAATTGTGTTGGATTATCAACATCAGGATCTACTGTGAAACTGAGAATCTTGAAGTTTGAATTACCATTGTATTTGGTTTGTATTCGTTGCATTTGCTGATTCATAATAGGGCAAATACTTTTGCAAGTAGAGAAAAAATACTCCGCAACAAAGACCTTGTTTTCTATTTCTTTATCGGTAACAACCTGCCCATCTTGATTTAAAAAACTAAAATTCCCTATGGTATGGCCTTGCCCTATTCCAAGTAATTCAGGATCGACCATTTCCTTTTTTACATCAATAGGATTAATGATTGGAAGTGGTTTTTGCTTAGCTTGTTTGATCATAGTGTAGCTAATGACGACACAAACTATTAAAATCGCAGCGATTAAAAACATCCTTTTCATGCTGCAAATTTAAGGATTTAATGACTTTACTTTACGCCAACGAAATAAACCGTGAAAAGAAAGTATAAGGTTTCCCATAAATAGAAATTCTGTTAAATATAACTGTTGACTATGAAACAGCACAATGGAAAGAAGGTTTATAATGATCCAATAGTACCAATTTTCATAAATCGCTTTTGTCGTCAGGTAGGTCGCAAACACGCTAAAAACGGAAATTAAGGCATCTAAATAGGGAAGGACCTGCCCTTCTCGGTTAAACTCAGCACCAATAAGAATGGTGATGGCTGCGCAACAAAAAATGCCGATTAGGTGCTTTTTAAGGTGCCAAGTGGGATGCTGTATTTTGTCTTGCTTTCCCCAATTCCACCAGCCATAAAGACCGAGTGCGATGTAAAAAAGTTGTAGGTAGGATTGAAAAAAAAGATTTGATGTAAAAAATATGAAGCAATATAGTGCTGCGCTAATAATTCCAAAAAACCATGCGACCGGTTTTTTATAAATAATTAAAATTAAATATAGAAACCCAAAGACAACGCCAGTAAGCTCGAGATAGCCCAAAAATTAATTAATATAAAAGATGTTTTTTACTAGCGTTTTTCCAACCTGCATCTGATTTATAATCTGCAAAAAAGATAACCAAATCAGCATCTGATTTGTAATCACAAAAATAAATGGGAAATTTCGCATCCGACTTGTAGCTTGTAAAATACCATAGGCCATCATTTCCTGTAGCATCCGATTTGTACGAACATTTATAAACCACTAAATCAGCATCTGATTTGTAGGAGGCTACAAAAACCTTGACTTTTGCATCTGATTTATAGTCAACCGAGTAAACGGTTTGTGCTTTCAAAGAGGATAGAGAATAAAGACAAAAAAACAAGAAAATAAGGGCTGAATTTTTCATGGGGAGATTATGAATTTTGGGTTTAAAATAAAGTTTCAATCAAATACGAGGCTGTGATTTTTATTCCTATTAAGATTAACATGTTCAAAACTATGAATTACTGATGAATTAGCGTGATATAATTTCCCGATTTTTGCAATAAACATACCAAAAATGAAAAACTCATTCGTATTACTTTTTCTGCTTGTTGGCCTAATTTCTTCTTGCGTATCGTCTAAAAAATTTAAGGAACTTACCGAAAAAAATAAGATTTGTTCAGAAGAACTAGAAAAGTATAAGCGAAGCAGCTTGGATTTCGAGTCAAAATTTAAAGATTTTAAGACTCTTTATGATGTCGCCTCGGCAGATGTATTATCAATGAAAAAAGACACCACCATTCTAGGAGATAAGTACCGTAAACTCTTCTATGACTATCAAGCTTTATCAGCAGAAAACACAGCACTAGAAAATTCTTTTACCAAATATAAATCCCTAGGAGCGAAGGAAACAGCGGCTCTTCAAAAACAATTGGAATCTAAATCAATCGAATTACAACGGAAAGCTGAAGAATTATTAGCCCTGGATACAGAATTAAAATCAAAACAGAAACTTTTGGAGGAAAGGGAGCAACGTGTCAATGAATTAGAAGAGATGTTAAGTCGTCAAGAAGGAACCCTGAAAGCTCTTAAGAATAAAGTCGCGGCTGCCTTAATTGGATTTGAAAATCAGGGATTAAAGGTTGAGCAAAAAAATGGTAAAATATACGTTAGCCTTGAAGCAAAGCTCTTATTTAAATCGGGTAGTATTTTGGTGGAAGAAGAAGGTAAAAAAGCGCTTATAAAAATTGGAAAAGCACTTGAATTAGAAAAAGAATTAGAAATTGTTGTGGAAGGACATACTGATGCAGTTAAACTATCAGGCAGCTCATTTCCAAGAAATAATTGGGAATTATCGGTTTTAAGGGCTACAGCGGTTACTGAAATTATGTTAGCAAACTGTGCAATGTCTCCAAAGCAAATTATGGCAGCGGGAAGAGGTGAATTTCATCCTGTGGATGTGAATGATAATGCGAAAAATAGACGCATAGAAATTATTATTTCCCCAAATTTAGATGCCTTATTTGAAATTATTTCCCAAGATTAGTCAAGCTATTCCTATACCTTGAAAAGGCATTTAATACTAAGATAATTCCCAAACTTGCAGAATTTAGGATAAAAAACTACTTTTGCGTTCCAAATTTATAAATACAATAATTAAAGTACAATGGAAAAAATAATGATTTACATCCCTATTGCTATGGCAATCATAGGTTTGTTGTTTATGTGGATGAAGCGCTCATGGGTTTTAAAACAAGATGCCGGCGATGGTAAAATGAAGGAGATTTCTGATTACATCTATGAAGGTGCATTGGCTTTCTTAAAAGCTGAATACCGTTTATTAGCCATTTTTGTAGTTTTGGCAAGTATCGTATTAGCTAGCATTTCATTTATTGTCCCTACAACGCATATCTTAATTGTTGTCGCTTTTGTATTTGGAGCTTTCTTTTCGGCTTTAGCAGGAAATATGGGAATGAAAATCGCTACTAAGACAAACGTTCGTACAACTCAAGCCGCTCGTACTAGTTTACCACAAGCATTGAAAGTTGCTTTTGGTGGTGGAACTGTAATGGGCTTAGGCGTTGCTGGTTTAGCTGTTCTCGGTTTAACAACTTTCTTTATCATTTTCTTTCAGTTTTTTATGGGAGGAGTTTGGGGTGCTGATGGAACCGATAAAATGACCATCGTACTTGAAACCTTAGCTGGATTCTCTTTAGGAGCTGAGTCAATTGCATTATTTGCACGAGTTGGGGGTGGTATTTATACCAAAGCAGCTGATGTTGGAGCAGATTTAGTGGGTAAAGTAGAAGCTGGAATTCCAGAAGATGATCCTCGTAATCCTGCAACAATAGCTGATAACGTAGGTGATAATGTTGGAGACGTTGCTGGAATGGGTGCCGATTTATTTGGTTCTTACGTAGCAACAGTATTGGCTGCCATGGTTCTTGGTAACTATGTCATTAAAGATATGGGTGGTGTTATAAATGATGCTTTTGGAGGAATAGGTCCAATTTTATTACCAATGTCAATTGCGGGCTTTGGTATTCTGTTTTCAATTATTGGAACTATGCTTGTTAAAATTACAAGCAATGATGCAAAAGAAGCTCAAGTTCAAAGGGCTCTTAACATAGGAAACTGGGTTTCGATTGTATTAACGGCTGTTGCTTGCTATTTTTTAGTTACATGGATGTTACCTACTGAAATGAACATGAGCTTTTTCGGTGAAGGCCTTAAACCAATTTCATCTATGAGGGTTTTTTATGCCACATTAGTTGGTTTGGTTGTGGGTGGAGCTATTTCATCCGTAACAGAATATTATACAGGATTAGGAACAAAACCGGTATTAAAAATCGTTCAAAAATCTTCCACCGGTGCAGGAACAAACGTTATTGCGGGACTTGCAACTGGAATGATTTCTACTTTTCCAACGGTAATCTTATTTGCAGCTGCCATCTGGGGCTCTTATGAATTAGCAGGATTTTATGGGGTAGCTTTAGCCGCTTCAGCAATGATGGCAACAACAGCGATGCAATTGGCGATTGATGCATTCGGACCTATATCTGATAATGCAGGTGGAATTGCTGAAATGAGTGAATTACCGAAAGAGGTTCGTCAACGAACGGATATATTGGATTCAGTAGGAAACACAACGGCTGCAACTGGTAAAGGATTCGCTATTGCTTCGGCAGCATTAACTTCTTTGGCATTGTTTGCAGCGTATGTTACGTTCACTGGCATTGAGGGTATAAATATCTTTAAAGCTCCTGTTTTAGCGATGTTGTTTATTGGTGGAATGATTCCCGTTGTATTCTCTGCATTAGCAATGAATTCTGTCGGAAAAGCTGCCATGGATATGGTGTACGAAGTACGTCGTCAGTTCAAAGAAATTCCCGGTATTATGGAAGGAACGGGCAAACCTGAATATGGAAAATGTGTGGAGATTTCTACAAAAGCGGCCTTGCGTGAAATGATGTTGCCGGGAGTTATGACCATTGGATTTCCAATTGCTATAGTTCTTTTAGGTAAATTAGTATACGGTGATAATAACCAACTTATTGCTGAAATGTTGGGTGGATATATGGCCGGCGTAACAGTATCTGGTGTGCTTTGGGCGGTTTTCCAAAACAATGCAGGTGGCGCTTGGGATAATGCAAAAAAATCTTTTGAAGCGGGTGTTGAAATCAATGGAGAAATGACTTTCAAAGGTTCTGATGCTCATAAAGCAGCAGTTACCGGAGATACTGTTGGTGACCCATTCAAAGATACTTCTGGTCCATCAATGAACATTTTAATCAAATTAACGTGTTTAATTGGATTGGTAATCGCTCCAATTTTAGGAAGTGGGCATCATGATACGAAAGGATCAAATGGTTGTGATAAAACCAAGTGTGAAATGAAAGATGGTAAATGCGCTCCTTCTTCATGTGGAAAAAAAGAAAATTGCCATGCTGCAATGGGAAAATGTGACCTATCAAAATGTGCTACAATGACCAAAGATCAATGCGCTAAAATGTGTGATGAGAAAGGTTGTTCTGCCGAAGAGAAAAAAAACTGTTTATCTCATTATGGAGAAGATGGAAAATGGAGTGAAAATGGTTCCGCTAAGTGTGAAACTGGCAAGGAAAAAAAAGATTGCTGTAAAGGACATTGATTAAAATTAAAAAAAGCTAAGCCTCTCTTTTGAGAGGTTTTTTTTTACTAAATTTTTCAGGTATGGCTCTTGTATTATCAACTAAAAACAAGGATTTTTTTGAACAGGTATACCAAGTAGTAAGGTTAATTCCAAGTGGCCGTGTTACATCCTATGGCGCTATTGCTAATTATTTAAGTGTAAAATCAGCAGCGAGAATGGTCGGGTGGGCGATGAATGCATCCCATGCACAGTTAGATATTCCTGCACATCGGGTGGTGAATCGTATCGGGCTTTTAACGGGGCAACATCACTTTGATTCGCCTAATAGAATGCAAGAACTGTTAATTTCTGAAGGTGTTGAGGTAGAAAATAACCTAGTGATTGATTTTACCAAACTTTTTTGGGATCCCATGCTGGAACTTAATCTTGATTGAATGTTTTAAATCCGGATGAATTCCCTTTAAATTCGATTAATTCTTCTTCGTCAAAATATTGAAAGAATTGTATTTTTTCCCCGTCGACCTTAAGTATAAACGTGTAATTTTTACCTGACAATCCGGATTCTGTGGTGAAGTATGTCATACCCTCTTCCTCTTTGATGCTGATTATCTTATATAATTGAGAATTGATTGAACTGTTTGTTTCGCTATCAAATATATTATGAATAAAAAGCTTGTCTTTAAATGAGATATTATACGTTTCTGTTCGATCTTCGGAAGAAACAATATCACCAGATTCTAAATTAATGGTATTCATGGAAAAGGATGTTATGGTGTATTGCGCGAGCAATTGAGTTGATTGGAGGCCAAGCAAAAGGAAAATTAATGTTTTCATACGTTTAAAGATTAAGAATATTCTAGTAATGACCAAGGCCATTTTTTGTTACATTTGACACCAAAAACTAAGCATGAAATTCGGTACAAAAGCTATCCACGCAGGCGTTCAGCCTGATCCGGCAACAGGCGCAATTATGACTCCTATTTATCAAACGTCCACGTATGTTCAAGATGGAGTTGGAAATCATAAAGGATATGAATATTCGCGTACGCAAAATCCTACTCGTCACGCACTTGAAAAAAACATTGCAGCCATTGAAAATGGTAAATTTGGAGCTTGTTTTGGCTCAGGTTTAGCAGCAATAGATTGTGTCATAAAAATGCTTAATCCTGGCGATGAGGTTATTTCTACCAATGATTTGTATGGTGGTTCCTATCGTATTTTTAAAACTATTTTTGAGAAATATGGCATCGTTTTTCATTTTGTCGACATGCAAAATATAGCAGAGGTAGAACGAATGGCGAATAAAAACACGAAAGTGATTTGGGTTGAAACTCCCACTAACCCGATGATGAACATTATTGATATTGCTGCCATGTCAATAATTGCAAAAAAAACAGGAGCACTTTTATGTGTGGATAATACCTTTGCAACGCCTTATTTGCAAACTCCACTTGATTTGGGAGCTGACATCGTTATGCATTCCGTTACTAAATACTTAGGTGGACACTCTGATGTTATCATGGGTGCCTTGGTTACTTCCGATGAAAATATAGCAGCTGAAATGTACCGTATACAAAATTCTTCAGGAGCTGTAACTGGCCCAATGGATTCATTTCTGGTTTTAAGAGGAATAAAAACACTGCATCTTCGTATGCAAAGGCATTGTGAAAACGGTGAAAAAATCGCTCGCTTTTTAAAGACTAATGCCAAAATTGAAAAAGTGTATTGGCCAGGATTTGAAGATCACCCCAATCATAGTATTGCCAAGCAACAAATGCGTGGGTTTGGAGGAATGATTTCCTTTACCTTAAAAGGAAACAACTTAGAGGATGCACTCGCTATTGTAAAAAAAGTATCGCTCTTTGCGCTAGCTGAATCCCTAGGGGGTGTTGAGTCCTTAATTGGTCATCCAGCAACGATGACGCATGCATCAATTCCAAAAGAAGTAAGGGAAAAAAGTGGCGTCGTCGATTCCCTAATTAGATTGAGTGTTGGCGTGGAGGATGTGGAAGATTTAATAGACGATTTGAAACAAGCTTTAGCTTAAAGTTTTTCTAGCAATTTAAAAAACTGATCTTTTTTAGCTGGTGAAAGTGGAACGGCGGTCCCGTCTTTCATGATAACCGCTCCTCCCTGCTGCTTGTCATATCGATCTAAATACTCCAAATTGATGAGGTGAGATTGCTGAATTCTAAAAAATCCGTAGCCATTTAGCATGGTTTCATAATCCTTTAATGTTCTAGAAACCAATATTTTTTTACCGCTATTTAAATAGAAAAAAGTATAGTTTTTGTCTGCTTCGCAACGTATAATTTCATTTAAGTCCACCACATAGACACATTCCTGTGTTTTTAAAACAAGTTTTCTTCTGTTGTTGGCTTGCATATTATCTTCTAAGGCGATGAACTGAGTTTCTTCTCGCTTAAATTCTAAGGAATCGATGGCAGTGATAATTGAACTATGTAGCTCTTCTGAGTCGATGGGTTTAAGAATGTAATCTAAGGCACTAAATTTTATGGCTTTTATCGCATATTCTTGATAGGCAGTAATAAAAATAACTTCGAAATTTTTTGTTTCAATACTGTTTAATACATCAAATCCAGTCCCATCAGGCATCTGAATATCTAAAAGAAGGATGTCTGGTTGAATGCGATTAATTGCCTCAATACCTGTTTCCACGTTTTCACCATCAGTAAAAACATCTAGGTCCAAGTTGAATGAATCAATCATTTTTTTTACGAAATCACGCGTGCGATTTTCATCGTCAATTATGAGTACTTTTTTCTTCATGGTTAAATGTAATATTTTCGCAAACAATTGGCAAACTAATATTTACTTGTGTCCCAGTTTTCTCCTCTAAATTAAAATCTTTAATGGATAAACTACCTTTTCCCTTAAATTTTCTATTCAAAATATCTATGCGTTCGCTGGTAATGGTTATCGCCATTGATTTGTGGTTCTTATTTTTCTTTATTTTATTTGCTTTCGTTCTGCCAACGCCGTTATCTGATATAGTGATGTCTAGTAGGCCGTTTTTTTGCGTCATGTAGATGGTAATTAAGCCATTTGAAATCGTATTCAATTGTCCATGCTCAATGGCATTTTCAATAAAGGGCTGTGTAATCATCGGGGGAATCATTACGCGCTTCAATCGAAGTTCTTCTTCTATTTTAATTTTGAAATTAAATCGGTTTTCAAAGCGTAATTTTTGTGTGTTTAAGTACTTAGATAAAATTTCCTCTTCGACTTCCAATGGGATAAATTCTTTGTGTGAATTTTCTAGGATTAAGCGAATTAAACGAGAGAAATTGACCAAAAATTTCGAGGCGATGTCGGGTGTATTACTGTAAATGTAACTTTGAATGACAGACATAGCATTAAAAATAAAATGTGGGTTCATCTGAGATCTCAACAAGGATTGTGTCATTTCAGCATCACGTTGCTCTTGTTTTATTTTGTTTTGTCGTAAGGTTATAGTCACTATTATCCCACCTAACAATAAAATAATTATGATAAAAATGATTCCATAAAAACGACGGTCGCTTTGTAATTGAAGTATTTTCTTTTCTTTTAATTCTTTTTCCAAAGTTTCTCCTTGAAGCTCTAATAGTCGTTCTCGCTCTTCGCTTGAATTTTTCTGTGTCAAGGAGGCAATTTTTTGGGAATTCTTAGAGGTTGAGTTAAGTTCAAGAAAATCGACGTATTTTTTCAGATATTCATAAGATAAATCCTTATTCCCAGTTTCAAAATATAAGTCTGATAATACCTTAAATGCAATATAAATCTTATTTTTCTCTTTTTGAGCGTCTCTAATTGCAATGGATTTTTTAATATTATCTATTGCTTTTTCAAATGATTTTCCCTTCAAATAAACTTGTCCTATTAACAGATATAAATCAGCTTTTTCGTCTTGATTACCCGTGCTTTCAAATAAACTCAATGATTTATTATAGGCCGTTAAAGCATCCGAGTCTTTATTAAGTTTTCCAAATGCTTGACCTAAATACTCATACCCACGTCCTATTTGTTCCACATCGTTAAATTTCTCAAGCTTTTTGATAGCTTTCTCCAATAGAATTATGGCATCATTATATTTAAAATCGCTAATTAAAATGCCACTCTCACTAATTTCACATAATGCAATTGACCGTTCATCATTTAGTTTTGTAGCAAGTAATTTCGCTTTTTTAAGATAAACATAGCTTTCCTTAATGTTTAATACTTCTAATGAATAATTGCAAATCATTCTGTTAAACATCGATTCCAAATAGATTAGATTAAATTTTTCAGCAATTTGAAGCGCTAGAAGTTCTTTTTCAACAGCCAATTCTAATTCGCCAAAGTGCGCTTGTATACGACTTTCATTATGAAAGGATAAGGCAAGATCAATTCGGCTATCGGATCGCTTAGCATATTTTGTAGATAAGATTGAATAAAATACAGCGGAGTCTTTCATGTTTTTTACTCGGAATAAAAAAGCTCTATTTTGATAGGCCTGAGAAATATTTCGGTTTACTTTAGACCTCCGAGCTTCAAAAATATTCTTAAGGCTAGAATTTGATGCATTAATTAAGTTATTCTTATGGATCCAGTATTTTGTTGTGTTAATGGCAAAATAGTGAATTAATAGTTGTTCCTTAAATTGAGGTTGACGATTAATTAATTCGCTCATTCCCTCTATAAATCCAGTTATATCTCCTTGTCTATTCTTTTGCTCGCTTGTTAATAAATCAATTGTATTCTTTTGATTTGCATCGCAGCTATTTTTAATATTCTTTAAATTATTAATAATCGTAAATGTTTTCGTTGGATCTACACCCCTGGGGTCATCAAATTCTTTAATTGCTGCTGCAATTAGTGCGCTATTATTCGTTGAATTTGGTGTTTGACCGGAAACACTGAGGCTAATCAAGATCAATAATAAGGATAAACGATATCTTAAAAGGCGTTTCATAATGCTCTAAAATTAGTTAATTTAGTCTTTGATAGTAAAGAAGTAGCTTTTTTTTAATCAGGATTACGCCTTTTAAAATACCTTTGCACATGATGGTTGACGCGTATCTTTTACAGTTTTTACAGGAAGACATAGGTGATGGAGATTATTCTACATTGGCTTGTGTTCCTGCTAATGCAAGTGCTTCCGCAAAATTACTAGTTAAAGAAAATGGTGTTTTGGCGGGTCTTGAGGTGGTAAAAAGACTTTACTCGCTGTATGATGGAAATATAACGCTACGTTGTTTTAAGAATGATGGAGATCCTATTAAAGTGGGTGATGTGGCGTTTATTGTGTCGGGAGCATCACAAACTATCTTGACAACAGAACGAACAGTTCTTAATATTTTACAGCGAATGTCAGCAATTGCTACGCTGACAAATCAAGTTGTATCAAAAGTGAGCGCTTACCCAGTTACAATTTTAGACACAAGAAAAACAACGCCAGGATTTCGTTACTTTGAAAAAGAAGCGGTGCGGATTGGTGGTGGAACAAATCACCGCTTTGGTTTATATGATATGGTTATGCTTAAAGATAATCACCTCGATTATGCAGGTGGAATAAAAGAGGCCATTCAAAAAACGAGGGGGTACCTAAACACTAATAATTTGATGCGTAAGATTGAAATCGAAGTTCGAAATTTTGATGAATTAAATGAAGTGATTACCCTTGGCGGAGTTGATCGAATTATGTTGGATAATTTCACTCCAAGCGACCTAGAAATAGCCGTAAAAATAATCCCAGAACATCTTGAAACTGAAGCTTCTGGTGGCATAACAATCGATAATGTTCTTGATTATGCAAGGACTGGCGTGCAATTTATTTCAATTGGTGCCTTAACTCATTCTGCAAGAAGCTTGGACTTAAGCTTAAAGGCAAGCGTCTAAACCGAAGCTTTGTTTCCCGTTAAATTTGCTTTGCTGTAGTTCGCAATATCCAATAGAAAATCCATGTCATCTTCAATCTTATTTCCAATAACCACTAGGTTTGCCCCCGCATCGTGTGCTTGCTTAATGTTTGCTATTGTTCGAATTCCGCCACCAATAATTAATGGCAGATCAAGGTTATTTACACTTTTTATTATTTCTATGGGAATCGCATCGGCAGCACCGCTACCAGCATCTAAATAAATGATTTTTTTTCCTTGGTATTTTCCCGCTAAAGCTGTTTTCCGAACGATATTCGGTTGGTTAGAAGGAATTGGATTGGTTTGTGAAACGTATTCAACGGCAGACTTTCTCCCCCCTTCAATAAGTAAATAAGCAGTGGGTATTATTTCAATATCCATTTTTTCAAGTTCATCTACAGCCTGGATATGATGACCAATCAAATAGTCGGGATTTCGTCCCGAAAGTAATGAAAGAAAAAGAATGGCATCAGCTTCTTGACTCACTTGGTGTGCTGCACCAGGAAAAATAACAACGGGAATTTTTGTCAATGATTTCATAACGCTTAAACATTGATTGAAATCTTTTCTGGTGACGGTACTCCCACCAACAAAAATAAAATTGGGTCGTGCAGCATTTACTTTATTAATCAAAGAAGTTAAGCGTGGAACCGAAGAAAATTTTTCCGGATCAATTAAAATGGCAATGCCTTTTTTCTCACTTGCTATTTTTTGATAGACATTATTTTTCATGATAGGTCGATGGATTAAAACTAATAATATAATTGTTTTTTTCTTGAAATTTTACCGCTACACTACGCCAACCCTCTGCCGATAGAAATAAACAGTTGGCCGTGTCTCCCACTAAGCTATTAATCAATAACTCGCTTTTTAAATTAATTTCTAGTCTGCCAGCTAATTTATATAATACCTCTTTGATTGTCCAAATAATAGTTAAGTTGACAGCCTCCGTGTAACTAAAAAGCGCCACTTCTCGTGAAGTTGTAAATCGGTTTTTAATCGTAAGGATTCGATCAGAAATTAATTCAATATCAAGGCCTATTTTGAAAGGGGCAAGCGCTAAACCAACTAGATCATTTGAATGACTAATTCCTACATGCATTGGAGAACCTACTAAATAGGGCGCGCCAATAGGGTTGTAAGCAATTGAAAAGGGTATATTTTTTTGATTTCTAATGAAACGAATGGCACAGAATTCCAATCTTCTTTTTTCATTTTTCAGGAGGGATAATTTCTCCTTTTCGTCATCAAATAAAAACGTTTCTTTAAGTGGGTGGTTCTCGCGCAGAGAAAGAATTGAAACGGCTGCAGCGTTTTTAGTGCATTCAAAAAAGTAAGCGTTATCTGAAGGGCTAATTTTTGTCAATGCACAACTTTATTTAGGTCGCAAAGTTGAGAATTATTTTTCAGCTAACTATTTTTTACTTTTATGTTAAAATAAATATTTTTTCTATATTTACGGATTCAATAAATGCGAAATATAATAAACTTATACGTACAAAATATGTTTGGTAAAGCAAAACTAATATTAGTAAGCCTCTTATTTTTAAGTTCTTACTCATTTTCTCAGTCAGGATTAGGAACTGTCAAAGGGATTGTTAAAGATGAAGTTTCTGGAGAGCCTTTACCAATAAGTAAGGTCTTATTGATGCAAAATGGTACAATAAAAGGTGCCGCAAACACAGATTTTGATGGAAAATTTCAAATAAATGGTGTTCTTCCTGGCGTTTATGATGTCGAAGTAAGAAATCAGGATGGTTATCAACCTGGTGTTACCACCGGAGTAAATATTTCTCCAGATAAAATAACGTTTTTAGATAATTTAGTATTGTCCAAGCCCAAAAGCGTATTGGACATTGCTGAAATTAAGGTTACGGCATACAAAATTCCATTGATTGATAAAGATGGTGGTGCTTCAGGTGCTACAATTGGAAGAGAAGACATCGCTCGATTACCTGTAAGATCAGCTGCTGGTGTGGCATCTTCAGTTGGGGGAGTTAATACCAACGAGGGCTCAGGAGCTATTTCAGTGAGAGGTTCTCGCGAGGATGGAACGTATTTTTATATTGATGGTATTAAAGTGCGAGGATCTGCGAATCTTCCTAAGTCGGCACTAGAAGAAGTATCTGTTATTACTGGTGGTGTTCCTGCCAATTATGGTGACGTTACTGGTGGAATTATATCCGTTACAACAAGAGGTCCTTCGTCTATTTATTTTGGTAGTATGGAGGTCGTTTCTTCTGGTGTTTATATTAATGGTGCAGATCCAGATGGTTATGACGGAAAAGTACTAGGCCTTGATCAATTTGGCTATAACTTAGTCGAAGGAATGTTATCCGGACCACTATGGATGCAGCGGGATTCTACAGGTAAAAAAACAAAACCAAGGTTAGGTTTTTTAGTTTCTGCTAATTATACGGATCAATTGGATGGCCGTCCTCTTGCTGGTGGAGGTTACCGTATTAAAAAAGAGGTGCGTGATGAATTATTAAATAATCCTTTGCGTCCTACATCCTCTGGCTTTGGAACGTTTCATAATGCCTTGTTTTTACGTCAAAATGATTTCGAAAAAGTTCCTTGGCGCATGAATGCAAGAAACACGACTATTTCTGCACAAGGGAAAATAGATGTGAATACAGGTCCAACCGTGAATGTCCAGTTTGGAGGTTCATTAAATTACAGTAGAGGAAACAATTATTCCTACGGTGGATCGCTATTAAATTTCCAAAACTTTGGATTTTCTGAAAGTTTAGATTACCGAGTTTATGGTAAATTATCACAGCGTTTTAATAACGAAAGAGAAGGAAGTAGCTCTAAAATAAGATCCGCCATGTATAATATCATGGTCGATTATTCTAAGTCAAAAAGTGATGTATATGATCCTAAGCACATGTACAACATCTTTAATTATGGTCATGTTGGTAAATTTACTACCACACGACGACCTTCTTACGCCTTTAATCCAAATACACAAACCTATGTTCATGATGGATTTAAAGATGTTGAAGTAGCATTTGAAGCTTCAGAAACCAATGCTGCACTAGCTGCCATTACAACGCAATACTATGATATCTACAATGGTTCGCCTTTTGGACATTACGAAAACTTGTTTCAAATTCAACAAGGTAATGCCTTGAGAAATGGTGATTCGCCTCAAAGCGTTTACGGTATTTGGAGCAACATCGGGTCGCCGTATAATTACTTTGGAAAGTCTGAAAATGATCAGTTCCGAGTAACGGGGGCTGGCTCATTAAATATCGGAGATCACAATATTTCTCTAGGATTTGAATTTGAACAACGAATTGATAGAGGATGGGGTTCTGGAACCACTACCGGCGGCGGTACAAATGGCCCAATTGGTATTTGGTCGATTGCTAGACAGTTAGCTAACTTTCACATTCGCGAGTTGGATTTAAATTCTGGTGTTGTTTCGGATTCAGGTTCGTTTAAAGCCATTACCTATGATCGTTTGAATGCTGGAAACGCATTTCAAGATGGTTCAGGTCTTTATGGTGGACAGGAATTTGATGATAATCAATCGTTCTTTGATTATAATTTAAGAGCTAAACTGGGACTAAATCCTGCTGGTGACGATTTTGTTGATATTGATCAATATGACCCAAATCTGTATTCTTTTGATATGTTTTCACCGGATGAATTGCTAAATGGTGGAAACTCATTCGTTTCCTATTATGGTTATGATCATACTGGAAAAAAAGTATCTGGTGCAACCGATATCAATAGTTATTTCGAAGATTATGATGACAATGGCAACTTTAAGCGTTTTGTAGGTTCATTCCAACCTGTTTATATTGCAGGCTATATCATGGATAAATTTGCCTTTAAAGACATCGTTTTCAACGTTGGGGTACGTGTTGATGTATTTGATGCTAACCAGCCTGTTCTTAAAGATCCTTATTTGTTTTTTAACGCCCGCACGGTGAAAGAAGCAAAAGCATTAAAGCTTAATGATCCATCGCTTTATTCATGGGTTGTTATCCCTGAAAGTATGGGAGATGATTATGTCGTTTATGTCAATGATGTTAATAATCCGAATTCAATAAATGGATTTAGATCCGAAGCGAATTGGTTTAATGCTTCAGGAACCACCATCGAGGATCCAAAGGTAATTAAGGGTGCTGCAGGTATTGCTCCATGGTTGTTAAATCCACAGCAAGAAACGCCTGATAGAAGTGCCTTTGAAGATTATAAAGCACAAGTCAATATTATGCCTAGAATTGCCTTCTCTTTTCCGATTTCGGAAGAAGCCTCTTTCTTCGCGCATTATGATGTCTTAACAAAAAGACCGACTTCAGGCTTCCGTTTCGATCCTTTCGATTATCAATTTATTCAATCTAGAAGTGCTATTATTGATAATGCTAACCTAAAGCCTGAAACTACTGTAGATTATGAATTAGGTTTTCAACAAGTTCTTTCTCGTACTTCATCGATTAAGATTTCTGCATTTTATCGTGAACAACGAAACAATGTTCAGCTGATAAATGTTTTTGAAGCTTATCCAGCTACTTATAAAACTTACGGAAATCGCGATTTCGGTACGGTGAAAGGTATGACGATTTCGTATGATTTAAGACAAACCGGAAACATTAGAATGACTGCAAACTATACCTTGCAATTTGCTGATGGTACAGGGTCTGATGCAACGTCAATGGGTGCACTTATTAATGCTGGTATCCCAAACTTGAGAAATATATTCCCTTATTCTTTCGACCAACGACATGCTTTTGCAGTAACATTCGATTATCGATATGGAGAAGGTGGCGATTACAACGGTCCTAAAATCGGAGATTTTAACATTTTCGAAAATACAGGGCTAAACATCTTTACTAATATTTATTCTGGATCACCTTATTCCGCGCAAACGTTTATTACCGATGAAGGAATTGGTAATTTAAATGCGGGAATTAGCGGTACCTTAAATGGCTCGCGTCTTCCTTGGTCATATAGAATGGACTTACAGTTGGATCGCACCATTAACATCGAGATGGGCGGAAGGAATGATAAGAAAAAAGTAACATTCTTGAATATTTATATTCGTGCGACTAACTTGTTAAATCAGTTTAATCAATTAAGCGTTTATCGTGCAACTGGAAACTGGGATGATGATGGGTATTTAGCCGCTGCGGCAAGCCAAACATCGATTCAGAATCAAACGGATGAACAGTCTTTCCGTGATTATTACACGATGAAAGTTCAGAATGCATTTAATATAAGTTCCCCTAGGACAATTCGCTTGGGAATAAAATTTGATTTTTAAATAAAGAAATAGAACAGCTATGAAAAAGCAATTTATTATTACAATTGTAAGTGTTGGCTTGTTTTTTACGAATGCCTTAGCATATTATGGGCCAGGAGAAAAAGACAATAAACCAGGAAAACCGAAAGGGGCAAATTGTAGCCCGGCGACTGCAAAGTTAACAATGGACTTTAACGATGTTAGCGCATTAATTGAGCAAGGTGGAAGTATGTTCCAAAATAGGCAAGCTTCTATTGCAGCTTATGAGGTTCCGAAAGATAGTAAACGTTTTGCTATTTTTGCTGGAGCTCTTTGGATGGGAGGAACGGATGTTAATGGTCAGCTCAAGTTGGCAGCGCTTAGGTATCGTTCAGGAAATGACTTTTGGCCTGGTCCTTTAACGGTTAATCCAGGATCTGGAAATTACAATCCTCTTTTTCCTGTTGGTGACAATGTCGTAAGGGATTTTGGCGAGGCTAATATTGATCCCAATCAATGTATTGCTTACGATCAATTTTATACGATTCGAAAAGCGGAGGTTATTCGCTTTAATATCTACTATGAGTGTAATGAAGGAATTGTAACGGAGGGTTGCGATGATATTATCCCACCTTCAAATGATGAGTTAAATCGAATTTATGGTTGGCCTGCTCATGGCGATGTGTCCTTGGGTCAAGATTATTTCTTAGCGCCTTACTATGATCGCGATGGTGATGGAAACTATAATCCTGATAATGGAGACCATCCTTGGTATGATGATATATTAGGTCGTGATGATATTCAATGTGGTTTCGATCGACGAATTTCACTTTATGGTGACGAAACGCATTGGTGGGTATTTAATGATAAAGGAAACATCCATACAGAAACAAATGGTGATCCAATCGGTATGGAAATTCGCGCTCAAGCATTTTCGTTTGCTACAAACGATGAGGTAAATCGTATGACCTTCTATAACTATGAGCTTATAAATCGTGGAACACAAACGCTTTACGACACCTATTTTGCTCAGTACCTTGATGCTGATGTTGGAAATTATGCCGATGATTATGCTGGATGTGATGT
>JBILCD010000142.1:0-6341 GCA_044353285.1 Crocinitomicaceae bacterium
AGCAACATACATCCTGGTGAAATCCTACTTGAAAAATAGCCGAAGCCAAATTGCCGAAGCTTACTTGCGACATTTCGCAGGAGAAAAAGCAGTAATTTATAGTGCCGGTGTTGAAACTCACGGAGTAAATCCGAGAGCAATTTCTACAATGAAAGATGATGGCATTGACATATCGCAACACACATCAAACAATATTGACGAATACTTCAACATTGACTTTGATTTTGTAATTACCGTTTGCGACAACGCTAAAGAACGCTGTCCGTTCTTTCCGACCAAGGCCAAAAAGTTTCACCAAAACTTTCCCGATCCTGCAAAAGCAACTGGGACAGAAGAAGAAATTTTAGAGCAGTTTCGAGAAGTTCGACAAATGATTAAACGTTATTCTCAACAATTTGTAAGCGACAATTTAAGCGCTTAGCAACGAACTAATCCATCAACTTCCTTTATCAGCCTACTTTTTAGCACATTTCCAAAAGTCTAATCATAACCCCGACAGGGGTTGAATGTTTTTAACGCTGGATGAAATCCAGTGAAAAAAACATCCTTCCACCCTTTATGGCATGTATCCGCCATCTTGCGGATACATGCCATAAAGATTTTGAGTTAACCCAGCAAACTTTCGATCTTAGTATAAATAATTACCTAGAGTACCACTTAGCGATGTGGTTAAAATCGCCAATTGATCTCATTTAGAAACAGTCGCACAATAATAAATGATGCAGATAAACCTGTTAGTAAAAGTTTTTCAGGTTGATTATTGAAATGGAAGTAGATAACGATTTAGTTACTAATCGTTTGCTATAAACGGTTATGTTAAGAATTGGGGAGCGTATAGCATTAAAATATAGTAAACTATTTCAGCAAACTATCCATGATTTTCTTAAGGTAATCAACCTCATTTTTTAAGGTTTCGATTTGTTGCTTAAATAATTCTCGTTCTTCATTTGTTGGATGATTATTCTGAATAACCAATCCATTTCCTGTTTGATTGTTCATTACATTGAAGACCATACTTTCGCTAAATGAAATTATATCTTCTGGTTTCATACCTATTTCAGTTGCAATGCGCGCCAATTTACTGTATGTGATTTCCGTTTCACCTATTTCCATCCGGCTGTATGCACTTTGTGTAACACCAAGCACACCCGCCATGTGTTCCTGAGTTAGATTTCTTAATTCGCGCAACATCCTTATTTTTTTACCAATATTGGGTAATTCCATAATTCAAATTTTTGCTAAGTTAAAAAAAATACCATTACCGCATAATTTACCCTGTATGCATAATCTATTAGCTGGTTACATTAATTATGATTAAAAACAACCGCTGTCTGCTATAATTGAAAATACATTTGTTAGTGACTACACTCATCAATTAATAACTTACTGCCTTATCAAATTACTACTTGTTTCTTTTTTAATAATTCATCCCTTTCTTTTTTTCTCTCAATGGCGTAACATGTCTCGATTTGATCAATACGGGGTAGTCAATTATGTGTATCAAGTTGGTGGTGTAAATCAGCTAAAAGATGCTCAAAGGATAGTATTGGAGACCATTTCTAAAAATAATATGTTTGTTGAGAAAAAGATTAAATTCAATAATGATGACGTTTTATTATTATATGAATTCCAAGTGGATCCTTTAAATAATAATTATGTTTATGTTATTCATGCCATTAAAAGCTCACAAGATAATCAGCCAGTGATTAATTTATTCTTTTATTACATAGAGAATCGCTTGAGGTTTTTTTATGAACTCAACAATGATGGCGAGCATACCCCTGTTACATGGGAACCTGCTTTTAACACAATTGAAAAAAAATAATATCAAACATTTACTATGAAATTACTTTTGGTAGCTTTTTGTCTCATGCTACAGGGCATACTCTTCAGTCAATATAAGTTCATGGAAGAAATGAAGGAGTCTACTATACATATAGGTTCAGGAAATTACTTTTATCATGTTGAAAATGAAAGTGCAGTGAAGGGATTGGTGAATCAGATCATTAAATTGAATAGGATGCCGCATGATGTTTTACTGTTTAATAAAGGTAATAATCTTTATTTTTCTGGGTATCAAGTGAATCCTGTGGACGATTCATTTATCTATTTAATTTATGCAATTAGGACAAGGGAGGGTTTTGATGTATACTGCTTGTACTGCGTAAACAGTTACATCCATTTATTTGATTATGATGAAGGAAAATCCCTTTACAGTTTGATTTTTGATCCTAGAAAAAATAACCTAAGCACTTTTACGAATCTTCCTGGAATTCTACAAGACAACGTAGAAGTGATCAAAGATTAAACTATTTATAAATCTTAAAATTATATGCTATTTAAAAAATTAACTTTTGTTGTTTGTTTCTTTATTGTTTTTCATGGAATTGCACAAAATTTTACAATCGATTCTTCTCGGTTTTTTAAAACCAAATCTGGCTGTAAAATTTATAGTCCTTACTATGATGATAAATATGAATTTGATTTTAGCTCCAACTGCGAAGCTGGTTTCGCTGAAGGGCATGGAATTCTAACGGTCTATTCAGGACCTGAATTCATGGGCTCCATTGAAGGCGAGTTTAAAAAAGGATGTCCATCTGGTTTGTGTACCTTAAAAAAATGGGATGAGTCCGTTTATGAAATCACATTTATCGATGGTAGAATGTGGGGAATTGGCACTTGTAAAAAAACAAATGGTGAAATTTATACAGGGCAAATTTTGGACTTAAATCTCCATGGTAATGGCGAGAAATTATTTACAGACGGGGCATCATTTAAAGGAACTTTTAAAAAAGGATTAATGTGGACAGGATTCTATATTAATGTTAAAGGAGACACCGTGTTGGTGGAGCAGAGTGAAGAGGTGAAACGATTTAAGTTGATAAAAAAATATACACCGATTTTAAATATAGATGTAACGGAGTATTTTGATGGTAATTGGAATAGGTGTGAAAAGTCAGTTGCCAAATATTATCGAAAAGTGAAATACAAAAACCATCATATTCCAGATGGATTAGTACAAGAATTTTTTATTAATGGTACTTTATTGCAAAAGTGCTTTTATAGCTACATCGATTATGGGGATGAGCAATTAAATATTTTTGGAAATGGAACATGTTTATATTACCATGATAATGGAAATTTGCAGTTTGAAGGTAATTATAATTTTAGAGGAGAATTTGAAGGTAGGACCATAACATATCACAAGAATGGGAATTATTCAACTATTGGAAATTATGATTTTTTAGGAAACAAAGATGGAAAGTTGGCGATATTCGATGAAAAAGCAAATTTGGTGCGGTACGAAGTATATGAAAATGGTGATCTCACAGACGGCGGGTACTATAACATCACAGAGGATGGTATGTGGCAATATAATTTACGTCATGATATAGAAGATTTTGAATCGAATACTGACTTTTGGATAGGCGCGGAAAGATTTCCAAGGGAAACAATTCTAGACCCTGATTTATATATTATCTCAAAAAAGGAAACTCCATATTTAAAGCTTCTTCCCTTATCTGTTATAGATGATTTAACAAGTGGATTATATCTTTACACCAAAGCTTTGAATAATCAGATAGGGTCCCGGGGTTCTTTTGGAATTATATATGATTACAAATCGAGCAGTGAGTATTATACATTTCAGATTAATAATAAGAACGAAGCCTTTTTGTCGAAGCATCTTAATGGAAATGAGGAAATAGTATTTAAAGCTAAACTAAGCAAAGAACATCAAATCGCTTTGAGTAAAAAAAGGTCAAGCTATTATTTTGCAGTAGTTTTTCATTCTGATCGTATAGATTTCATGTTAAACGATCAACTTATAACAAAATTAGATTATAATGGTGACCGCGGGGATTCTTATGGAATCTATGGGGCAGGGGGAGCGTCATTTGGATTGAATTATCTTGAATCTACTGAGTTTTTTTCAAAAGAGACTTCAGAGTCTTCTACAAGATTTGTTATGCACAAGGTTGTTAATTACAATCCCAGTGAGTATGATGGAAATGGAAGTGGATTTTTCATTTCTCGAGAGGGACACCTTGTTACAAATTATCATGTTGTGGAGGATGTTTCCCAAATTATTGTTAAGGTTAACATCAACGGAAAGGAAGAAAAGTTTCCAGCAAAAATTCTTGTAAAAGATAAGGTCAATGATTTAGTAATTCTTAAAATCGATCAGAAAGGATTTGATTTAGGCCAAGAAATCCCTTATTCGTTTGATTTTAAAACGCTTGATGTCGGAGAGGAAGTTTTTACCTTAGGTTATCCCATGGTGGATGTAATGGGTGAAGAACAAAAATTTACCGATGGAAGAATTTCAGCAAAAAGTGGAATCGACGGGGATATCACCACGTATCAAATTACCACACCGATTCAGCCAGGCAATAGTGGTGGACCCTTGTTTGATAGCGAGACAGGGAATGTAATAGGTATCGTAAGTTCAACGCTAAATCGCGATGTCTATAATGCCGAAAATGTCAACTATGCGCTGAAGAGTAATCTGCTTAAAAATCTTATTGATTCATCACCAGAGGTGATTTCGATAAAAGAGCCAAAAGCAGTTTCAGGAGCTAAATTATCCGAACTGATTAAATCCTATAAACCATTTGTGCCCTTAATTTTTATAAAAGATTAACTAATGCCACCAAACGACATCTTTTTACAACCGCTTAAACCTTAACAGAATGAAAAAACAGTTGTATAAATTTTCTTGCATAGCATTATTGGTTTTATTAATAGTTAGCTGCTCAATACCGCGACAAACTTGGCAAGGAGAGAATTCTAAAAAGGTAATTACGACTTTTGATAAGTTAAGTAATGGCAAATGGGTAGAAAAAAACACGGATGGTGTTTTTCATTTCGAAGAAGTTAGTACAAAATATTTTAGCATAAAATTGAAAGATGTCGAAAGGGAAGGCGTGTATATAAAATTAACGGCTAGAAAATGTCTTTATAAAGACAGTAATGACAATAAATGGGGTCTTATTTATCTAGGTAATTGGATAAAATAAGTCCAGTAGTTAAATCACAGAATTAGTAATAATTAAATAATTAAAATATGAGAAATATTTTTTTTGCGCTGAGTTTCATTATTTGTAGTTCATCTTTTGGACAAGATGCAAAAGAATTCTTACTTTCAGGAAATGAAAAGTTTAAATTAAGAAATTATGAAGGCGCAATTGAGGATTATAATAGAGCTATTATTTTGAATCCGATCTATGCCAAAGCATATAGTAATAGAGGGGTTGTAAAAAGTGAACTTATGGATTTTAAAGGTGCCTTATTAGATTATAATAAAGCAATTGATTTGAACTACAGTTTGGATACCACTTATAATAATCGAGGTGGTGTGAAAAATGATTTACATGATTTTAAAGGAGCTATTGAGGATTGCAGTAAGGCGATAGAAATTAGTCCAAATTACCCTCACGCATATGTAAATAGGGGTAATGCAAAACTTCAATCACAAGATTTTGAGGGTGCTCTTTTAGACTTTAATAAAGCTATAGATTTAGATCCTTTTCTATCAGGCATTTATGATTCAAGGGGTTCTTTAAAGTTAGCACTGAACGATATAGTAGGTGCTTTAGAAGATTATAATAAATCTATAGAATTAGACCCCACAAATTATACTGCCTTTTACAATAGAGGAGTCTTAAAAATGGAATCTAATGATTACAACGCTGCAATTTCTGATTTTTCTAAGGCAATAGAAATTGAGCCAAATTATTCAGACGCCTTTACCAATAGAGGCTTATCAAAAAAAAACATTAATGATTTTAGCGGTGCCTTTGATGATTTAAACAAGGTTATTGAAATTGACCCCAAAGAGCCAACAGCATACGTAAACAGAGGTGTTTTGAGATTTGAAAATGGAGATTTGGATGGGGGGTGTAATGATTGGACTATAGCAGGTGAACTTGGATATAATGATGCCTACAGCTTAATAAAGAAATATTGTGAATAAAATATTAATTCCTTTAAGTGATTTATTCTTTCAAAAATCTCAAATAATACTCATTAATTTTCTGATCTTTAAAACGTTAGCTTTGAGTGTTCTATATGCATTTTGAACTAAATTGATATTTATTTCAATTGGGTAAAAACTGCAAGCTATCTGGCTACATTACTTTTTCAATCTATTCTTAGCACATTTCCAAAAGTCTAATATTTAAGCCCGAAAGGGTTTGAATGTTTTAATGCTGGATGAAATCCAGTAAAAAAAACATCCGTCCACCCTTTATGGCATGTATCCGCAAGATGGCGGATACATGCCATAAAGATTTTGAGTTAACCCAGCAAACTTTGGCTTTTAGTATAAATTTCCCCCTCTA
>JBILCD010000025.1:0-17607 GCA_044353285.1 Crocinitomicaceae bacterium
ACGAACTTAACGAAATGGCCAATCATTTTAAGCGAATAAAGAATTTTACTGTTGCGGTTAAGGAAGTGGGAAATGCCATCTTATTTTTACGAAAATTAATTGCGGGAGGCAGTGAGCATTCCTTCGGGATTCACGTAGCTAAAATGGCCGGCATGCCAGGGGTGGTTATTAAACGTGCCGAGCAAGTGTTAAAAGAACTCGAACTTTCCCATGCAAATGTGGGATCAAATAACCAATCTAAAAAGAAATCAACCTTGAGAAATCAACAACATGCAGAAAACCTTCAACTGAGCTTTTTTCAGTTAAATGATCCCGTGCTTGAAAGTATTCATGAAGAATTGATGGGTATTGACATTAATGTTCTAACCCCAGTAGAAGCATTAATAAAGCTTCACGATATAAAAAAACTTATTGGAGGTTAATTTTTTTTACCAAAACAGCAAAAAATTAGTGTTTTTTTTCTAAATTTGTGCCCCTTAAGTGATTATTTAAAACTTTAAGGCGACTTGCTTAAAGAAGTAAGTTTGAATTGAAATAAAGAGAAAGTAACTTTCGTCTCGGCGGAGTGATTTCTACCTAATATTAAACGAAATATTAGAATTAAATAATAAGCGAGAGTAGCTCAGTTGGTAGAGCACGACCTTGCCAAGGTCGGGGTCGCGGGTTCGAATCCCGTCTCCCGCTCCATTATTTTGCCGGCAATCTTCCTGATTGTATTTCGCTCGAGTGGTGGAATCGGTAGACACGCCGGACTTAAAATCCTGTGCCTGTATGGGCGTGCGGGTTCAAGTCCCGCCTCGAGTACAAAAACCCCGGCTTAATGTTGGGGTTTTTTGTTATTAAAGCCTTGTGAATTGGCTTCCACCTTTCACGAGAAAGTTAAACCCCAGGGGATTTATTCTTTTGGGGTTTTTCGTTTTTACTATTATATCGGAACCATGGATGACTTTAATAAATGACTAGAAGAACATAATGAATCCGTAACTTAATTGTTGGTGCTTTTTGTTTCTAAAGTATACGGTATAGAATTAATAAAGGGATCGTCTTTTAATTATTCTCAGTGAAAGTGCTTACTTTTGATATCGTTACAACTCTTTTCCCATGTCAAAGATTATTATAAAAAACATTAAAGGCTTAGTTCAGGCGGGAGAAAACATTTCTTTACTCTTAAGGGGTGCTGACATGGCTAGTTTGCCCATCATTGAGGATGCTTATTTAGCATTAGAAAACAATGTGGTAATCGATTATGGAAAAATGGACGATTGGCAAGGCATTACGGATTGGCGAGGGGTAGAAGTGGTAGATGCCGAAGGAGCCTATGTTTTTCCTGCATTTTGCGATAGCCATACTCATACTGTTTTTTCTTCCTTTAGAGAAGGGGAGTTTGTAGATAGAATTCAAGGACTAACTTATGAGGAAATAGCACTTAAGGGAGGAGGGATTTTAAATTCCGCTCAAAAACTAAGTGTCGCAACAGGCAACGAATTATTTGATTCGGCTGTTCAACGCATCGATAAATTAATTGCAGGGGGAACGGGAGCACTTGAGATAAAATCCGGTTATGGCTTGTCTGTTGACTCCGAACTTAAAATGTTGCGTGTAATAAAACGCTTAAAACAGCACTATCCAATACCGATTAAAGCAACATTTTTAGGTGCTCATGCTTTTCCAAAGGAATACAAAAACAACCCTGAAGGATATATAGATACGATTATTAACGAAATGATTCCCGTGATTTCTACCGAGGGATTAGCGGATTTTATAGATGTTTTTTGTGAAAGGAATTATTTTTCTGTTGAGCAAATGCAACGAATATTATTAGCTGGAAAAAACGTTGGTTTAGAACCCAAAGTACATGTAAATCAATTTTCAATTTTAGGAGGAGTGAATGCAGCGGTCGATTTAGGTGCGCTTTCGGTTGATCATCTGGAAGAGTTGGGAGAAGAAGATATTTTATCCCTTCAATCGAGCAATTGTATTGCGACTCTTTTGCCAGCTTGTTCTTTTTTCTTGGGGATTTCTTTTGGTGACGCTCGAAGATTAATTCAAGCCGAAATCCCCATTTGTTTAGCCAGCGATTATAATCCTGGTTCCGCCCCAAATTACAACTTGTTTTTTATCTGGTCATTGGCCTGTATAAAATTAAAAATGACTCCTGAAGAGGCATTTAATGCGCTTACAGTAAATGCGGCATACGCAATGGGTGTTTCGGAAACACATGGAAAAATTAAAAAAGGATATGCTGGAAAAATTATTCTTACGAATCCCATACCCTCCTTTGCTTACTTACCTTATTCGTTTGGAGAAAACAACATCGCTCGAATCTTTTAATAAAACTTAGCCTTATATTTGTTTTAACTATGAAAACAACGCTCATTCTTATATTTGTTATTGCTTTCTTCGGTGGAAAAGCACAAATAGTAAAACCAGACAATAAGCTGCTCTGGGAAATTACGGGCCCATCCTCAAAAGCAAAGTCTTATCTATTTGGCACACTTCATTCCAATGATAAACGAGTCTTTCAGTTGGCAGATTCGGTTTATTATGCATTAGATGGGGCGGAATCTATATTATTAGAAACGGATATTTTTAAGTTTTTTAATGATCGCTCAATCAAAGATGAGGACAATGCCCTTCTATACGATGATGAAGGTAATCCATATACTGGGTCAAATGAGGCGTCTCTTACTAATTATGGAGATGAAAATGGAATGCCCCAATTTCTTGATGCTTATTTCCAGCAATACTGCGCTATCACAAAGAAAAACTTTGTGCCTTTAGAAAGTATTAATAGTCAATTAGACTATATTAAAGACCTCCCAACCACAGAAAACAATTTAATTGCTGCAAAGAGGAATAGAGACTTAGAGGGATTAACAGAACTTTATTTAAAAGGCAATATTTATTTATTGGACAGATTTATTCGAAAAAACATGTCAAATGATCAGGGCCTCTATTCAACATTAATTGAGGAAAGAAATATAGCCATGACTAAAGTATTAGATTCTTGTCTTAAAAAGGGAAAGGTGTTTTGTGCAGTTGGCGCCGCCCACTTATACGGAAACTCAGGAATGATTCAATTATTAAGAAAAAGTGGCTATAAGTTAAGGTGCGTTTCTGCTATATATTCCGAAATTCCAATTCAAGAAAAAACACAAGTGCTTTCTCAAAAAGGCTATGAATTATTGCTCCCAGAACAAGGTGTTCTTGTTACTTTTCCCGGCAAACCAGAAATTAATATCCCTGAAGATGGTCACACACAAGCAATATTTAAGGAATTAGGACAAGGTAATACCTATGCGATTGAAACTTTCCCTTATAATGAAATGTTGACTTTCGAGCAATATGCAGCAATTTATATAGCGAGCCCCCCCAACACAAAGTTTCATTTTAGAGAATTGGAAGATGGCACATTATATTATGAGGGAATTTCCGATACTTATTTAGAAGGGATTCATTGGGTAAGGGTTTTGACAAATGGCAAAAGCGTATTAATTGCAAAAGCCTATGGAGGCAATAAGTTTATGAATTCCAACCGAAGCAAAACATTTTTTGATAAAATAATCTTTGAATAATTCAAGATCATATACTTTTAGTTAAAAAAATGGAAAGAACTATTTCTTCAGCTTTTGTAGCCCTTCTACCAACGCATAAAATAATCCTTGTTTCGGGCCCCAAGAACACTGGAAAAATTACTTTTATTGAGACAGCACTTTCTATAAACAAAAACAAGTATCAAAAAATCGAATTAGGAGAAGAGCGGATTAGAGAAGAGATAAATAAATTAAGTTTAGCGGAACTGCTTTGGCTTAGCAATCAAAACGCCCATATGCTACTATGCGATTGTGAACACTTAGTATTATTACAAGAATTTCTTGATGAAGTATTGAATGGTAAGGTGAATGCTTCTATAATGTTAACCGCTTCTACTCCACCTAAGATTGAAGAGGAATTACTGGAGGCCTTGGATTATCAAGGGGCTCATTTTTATCTACCTCCTCCAACTTTTTATGAATACACGATTGAAACAAGTCTACCAATAGAAAGTAAGGGAATAGATCAGCGATTAATTTATGGGAATTATCACCCCCTAGACACACAAAAGATAGTCAAGGAAGAAGGCCTTAATGAAACGATAAATAAAATCGTTGAAGCAAACTTTTCCGCAAGCAATCGGATTAATAAGTCGGCGGTATTACTTCGAACTATTCAAGTCTTGGCGAACCATATTGGTCAGCCAATTTCTTACAATCAGATTGCTACATTTATTGGTGTTGATAATGAAACTATAGAGCGGTATATCTCCTTACTTTGCCAATCTCATGTATTGTATCGCTTGTCTACTTATTCTACTGATAAAAAATATGAATTAAAAAAAACGAATGTTTTCATATTTTTAGATAACGGAATACGCAACGCTTCCATAAACAACTTTAATGATTTGTTAATGCGAATGGATATAGATGCTTTGTGGATGAATTGGTTAATTGCTGAGCGAATTAAATGGAACAAAATGAATAAGGTTATGGCTGAGTATTTTTTTTGGCGCTCGCACACTCGTCAACAAGTTGATTTTATAGAATGTAATGAAAAAGGAATGCAGGGCTATAAATTTAAATACAACAAGAAAAAGCCCCTAAAAAAACCACCGTTGTTCCAAAATTACTACCCTGATATTCCTGTACATACGGTGAATACAGGAACTTATTTTTCATTCTTATCTAAAAGATAACACATGAAATTTACCACTTATCTAGCGAATGAAATTAAGACAAACAATTGGTTAAATGACCATTTGGTTATAGTTTTGCCCTCCGAACGTGCTTCAAAATTTCTAATGGCGGAATTATCTCGAGCGTATAAAAAGCCAATATTTGCGCCTAAAATGATTACCATTAATGAGTTAATCAAAGCGCATTCTAGTCTTCCAATTATAGATTCGACACGATTTCTATTGCTTCTTTTTGAGGCCTACAATAACGTAGAGAAAACAGAGCCGCAAACCTTTGAAGAGTTTCTCGCTTGGGGACCTATATTATTGAATGATTTTGAAGAAATTGAGCGTTATTTATTGAGCCCAACATCCGTTTTTAAAAATCTAAAATCAATTAAAGAATTAGAAAGCTGGAATTTAGAGGGAAAAGAACTTACTGAGGCCCAGAAAAACTTTATGCGATTTTGGGACATTTTACCAGACTTGTACAATGAAGTCCAATCACTCCTCAAAAGCCGCAATCGAGTTAGTTCGGGGATGGCTTACAAAAGATTAGCTGAAGACACAACAATATTGCACGCAAAAGATCCCAAAGCCTTTTACATATTCGCCGGATTTAATGCGCTTTCCGCAGCAGAGCTAAGGATTATAAATAAAATTTTAATGGCTAAAGCGGGTGCTTTTTATTTGGATTCAGATCAATACTATTACGCCAATAAACAACATGAGGCAGGACATTTTCATCGAAAAAATACGGAGGTGCTCGCTATATCAAAGCCCGAACGAATAGAAGACCATCTATCACAAAAGAAATTAGATATTAACATTATACAATGCGCTCAACTCACCGGTCAGGTCAAGGTGGCGGCTACTGAATTAGGGAAATTAAGCCAAGAAGATTTATCTGAAACCTTAGTTATGTTAGCCGACGAAACGCTCATCAGTGCCTTAATTAAGAATATCCCTTCATCAATACAGCAAGCCAATATAACGCTGGGGCTACCGCTCAATCAAACAGCAATGAAATCTTGGGCAGAAATTTTATTTGACATTCAAGAAAATAAAAAACGGTTTAAAACGCAGGCCATCTACTACAAGGATTTACAGAGGGTTATCAATCATGCCTTTTTTATTTCTTGGTTAAGCGAAGGCGCGAAAAAGCAGTTGGTATTTCTTGAACAAGAAATGATTCGGTATAATAAAATCTTTCAAAATCTTTCAGGGTTAAAAATTGATGAAGATACGAGAACTTTTTTAGCCTTCCTTTTTGATGATTGGGGCAATAATTGGGGCAAGGCGATGTCTTGTATTCGTGAAACGAATGAATTTCTTCTAATTAGATTACCCTTAAAAAATGATTTCGAACGGAATATTGTCTACGAATTTGATCGCTCGCTTTCCGAATTTCAATTAATAGTGTCCGACGGCCTCCCGGAATTGTCATTACGCACTTTTAAGTTATTATTCAATCAACATTGGTATGCTAGGAGTATCGCTTTTCACGGAAATCCAATCGAGGGATTACAAATCATGGGCTTATTAGAAACGCGCATGCTAGATTTCAAACGAATTATTGTTCTAGGAATGAACGAAGGAAACCTACCCCCAACTAATGCGATGAACACGATTATCCCAATGGACCTTCGTAAAGGCCTTGGCCTTCCTACATTACGGGATAAGCAAGGAATTTTTGCACAGCATTTTTATCGCTTACTCCACCATTGCGAGGAGCTAACATTAACATACACAACCATCGGTGACCAAATCAATGCAGCCGAGCCGAGCCGCTATTTAAATCAATTGGAATTAGAGTTAGTTCGATTAAACCCAAATACAACGCTAAATAAAAGCTATTACCTGACTTCTTTTTCTGATAGTGAGGTAGGGATTCCAGGCATTATTGAAAAGAAAGGAGAGATAAAAGAACAATTAGACAGGTATTTTTCAAAGCCAATATCTGCCTCTGCCATAAATAAATACCTTACTTGTCCAATGGATTTTTATTACCATTACTTAGTCGAATTTGGCGAGGAAAAGTTGGTGATGGAAGATGTTGAAAGCAGCGATTTTGGAATCTTCATTCATGGCACGCTAGAGAAGTTGTTTACCCCTTTTGCACAAAGAGATAAAGAAGGAAATTTCATATCCCCTCCCCCTAAGGCGCTCGAGGTAGAAGACATTAATAAAATGATTGTTGATTTTCCAGAGATTATGAGGGGGGAATTCATGCTTAAATTTAACCAAGACGCCTCCTTATTTGCCACTGGGAAAAACCTTCTAAGTTTCGAAATGGCAAATGAAATCACCTTAAAAACCTTACTAGCAGAAATAACATATCTTAAAGGATTAACAGAGCCATTGTACATAGAGCAGGTTGAAGCTTCTATGACGGCAACTCTTCCCGTGGTTATAGGTTCAGAGACGCGACAAATACACGTAAAAGGCTACATTGATAGAATTGATAGAGTAGGTGATAAGTATCGTATTTTAGACTATAAGACGGGAAAAACAGAACCCACACATGTTAATTTTAATCTAAAACCTTCAGGTGTTAAAGAGTCCTTTACTTCAGCAAAACACAGCTTGCAATTAACGCTTTATTGTTTATTGTTTAAACAAAAATATAATATTGATGCCGATGAAGCTGCGATTTTATCCTTAATAACTACAAAACACAACATTTATCCTTTACACTATAAAGGTGAAGCAAAGGAGGATTTACAAATCTTGTTTGTAGAACTGCTTCAGGAAGTAATAACGGAACTTTATGACTTGGGGTCTCCATTTATTCATAACGAATCATCGAAATATTGTAGTTATTGCCAATAAAAAAGCCTGAAATGATTCATGGTTAAATGATTCGTTTCAGGCTACTGCAAGTTAAATAAAACTAAGTAAAGACAAACGTTTTTGCCTTATGTTATCTTGACGTTATATGTCGTAAAAGCGTTGCTCTTTGGTTTAATAAAGTTCTGCTTTGAGGCTATTGCGGTAATCTTTAAGCTCTTCACGGTTCACCTTATGCTCAGCATTTTTAAGTAGATTAAGCAAATACAATAGATTTTCCTTGTCATCAATTTCAATCGGATACTCATTTCCTTCCTCATCCTCTTCATATTGGGCCTGAACATTAAATGCTTCATTTTCCTTCAGAAATTCATAGCTTAATCGCAATACCTTAACGACTAAGGGGTCTTTTTCAAGTAGCGCATGCTCTCTAAGAGCCTGTAATTCACTAATTATTTTTTTAGTGTCAAGTGTCTTTTTTCCTGCAAGGGAAATGATACTATCTAGCTTTTCGTTGGCAATTAATGTTTTCATAAAGAGTCTATTTTCTATGCAAAAGTAAGGAACTTAATAGATTTTTGAAAAGACTTAGCAAAAAAAAGACGTGTCCGTGAAATGAATTTCTATTTTTGTAATATATGGACTATGTTTTACAGGCAATAGGTATAGGGTTTTTACTTAGCGTGATGGTTGGGCCAGTTTTTTTTATTCTGCTCGAAACAAGTATTACAAAGGGTATTAGAGCTGCTCTAATCTTGGATTTCGGTGTTTTTATAAGTGATGTTATTTATATTTTATTTGCTTTTATTTTTGCCTCACAAATAAAAAGCTTTACAAATGATAATTTAGTACTTGCAATAATTGGAGGGGGGTTGTTTATAGGATACGGACTATATACATTATTTTCAAAATCAAAGGTTGATATTAACCCAAAGGCTAAAATAAATACCGCGAATAACGCAGATTATATTGTCCTAGCAATTAAAGGATTCATGTTAAATTCTGTCAATCCATTTATTTTACTTTATTGGTTTGGCATCATAGCTCAAGGAAACGAAGCAATAGATAAAGGCCACCCAAATCAACTTATTATTTTCATCAGTATAGTTTTAGCCACTTATTTTGGTATGGACACATTAAAAATAATGGGCGCAAAAAAATTACGCCCCTTGGTTACAGAAAATATACTTTTAGCATTAAATCGTTTGATAGGGATTGTTTTTACTGCCTTTGGTGTGTTTTTAATTCTTAAACAGATTATCATTAAACCGTAACATTTCATTTTGAATCATTTATTCTTAACATGATAAAATTAGGTCTTTCAATAACGTTACTTTTCTTTTATACTTTCATTGACGCTCAAAAAATAGATCCGGAAAATCTATCTCCCAAGAACAAGATTTATTGGGATGAAGGAGGAAAGCGTATTCATTCAGTGGGATCTTATTATGTCGATGATCGTCATCCCGAAACAACAGAAAAACATGGAAAGTGGCTTTTTTATTCTGTAAAAGGGGTTTTGGAAGAGGAGAGGTACTATTTCAGGGATAGGATACATGGAAAACAAACCATTTTCTATCCAGACAAATCAATTAAGCAATTAATGTACTACTCTTTTAATGTGCCGGACAGCATTTTCAAAGAATGGTATAGTAATAAAAATTTAAAAGCAACGGGAGAATATACACTAGGAAGCCCAACTGGGAAATGGCGATATTATTACGAGGATGCCCATTTAAAATCAATTGATAGTATTGTAATAGATACGGTTTACACTCTTTCTTATTGGGATGAGAGTAAGGATCACATCCAAACAGTAATTAATGGCAATGGTTTTATTAAAACGGATTATGTAACAGGCATACTAAAAGAAAAATATCAGTTTATTAATGGTCTTAAAACCGGTCCTTTTGAAGAACGCCTGGCTAACGGAAGAGTTTCTATTAAAGGAGCTTTTGAAAAAGGAAAAAAAAATGGTCTATGGATTTTTTATGATGATGCAGGTTTTGTCGACAAGCAAATTAATTATCGTAGAGATTCATTAGATGGTGAATACTTGGTTTTTTTCCCTGATGGTCGCATTAACACAAGCGGCAATTATTTAATGGGTAAAAAGACAGGTTTGTGGATTTGGAATTTGCCTAATAAAATTGGAACGGAAATGAAAGGGACATTTGTAAATGATCTACAGGATGGAAAGTGGGAGTATTATTTCTCTACGGGCGAACTATCTTATTTAGCAAATTACAAGCAGGGTTTAAGAAATGGGGAATGGAACTATTTTTATAAGGACAGCACACTTTATCGCAATGGTAAGTTCTCAAATGATTTAAAAGAAGGTAAATGGGAAACATACTATGAAGACGGCACATTATTAATGGAAGGAGCATATAATAAGGGAAAAGAGGCGGGAGAATGGACGGTTTATTGGGAAAATGGAAGAGTTAAAAACCGATCTGTTTTCGAAGAAGGCAAATTAAATGGTATTTGGACGTCCTATACTCCAACCGGAATGATATCACTAGCGGGAAGATACAAAAAAGGCCAAAAGACTGGTTTGTGGGATGAATTTTATAATAACGGCAAGCCTAAAGAGCAAACGCATTACAAAGTGAAGTATATTAAAACCCGCAGTAATGATGTTGTTGTTATGGGTATGAAAACGCTGCAAAGCATTCAGCATGGCAAATTTAAAGCGTATTCTCAAATAGACTATGAAATAAAAGAGACGGGGAAATTTAAAAATGGAATAAAAACCGGCGAATGGATAAACTATTATCCTGGGGGTGTTGTCCCAACGGTTATCTCTCAATATAAGAAAGGAAAGTTACATGGGGTGCTTAAACAGTTTGGCCGAAGAGGAGAAGTTATGAACGAAATTCATTATAAAAACGGGCTAAAACATGGTTTGTTTTTGGTTTATGGCAACAATAATAAAGTATTGGTGAAAAAAATGTTCCGAAAGGGAATGGAAATGCAGAGGCTTGAGGCAGACGGAATGTTTGCGCCTGATTAAAGCACCAATTCTAAATCAATTTGCCTTTTCCGTGGATTAACCTCATATATTCTAACGGTAACTAAATCGCCAAAATTATACTCTCTTTTGTTTTTTGACCCAATCACCCGAAATTTTTCTGCATCAAAATAGTAGCGATCTCCTGGTATATCTTGCATGGAAACCATCCCCTCACAATTATTCTCTGTCATTTTAACATATATCCCATGTTCAGCGATACCGGAAATTATCCCGGAAAATTCTTCGCCGATTTTATCTTCAACAAATAAGGTCTGAAAATATTTACCGGATTCCCTTTCTGCTTCGGCCGCTTTACGTTCATTTCGAGAAATAAGTTTACAAACATCGTCTAACGATTTTCCATATTGGTGTGGCCTTTTAGCCAATTCTGTTTCGAGAATTCGATGTACAACAAGGTCAGCATAACGCCTTATGGGCGAGGTGAAATGAGAATAATGCGTGAACGCCAATCCAAAATGACCAATGTTTTGTGTTTCATAACTCGCTTTTGACATTGAGCGTATTACCATAGATTGCACAAGGGGAAACTCATTTTCTTCTCGGATACTTTTTAATAATACGTTAATATTTAAGGCGATTTTCTCTAAGCTTTCAAAAGTTAGCTCATGTCCAAATTTATCAAGAAATAATTTTAGAAATCCAATCTTATCAGGATCTGGTTTATCGTGAACTCGATAAATCATAGGTATAAGGTCCTTGTTTTGATTCGGCTTAGACAAAAACAAGGAAACTCGTTTATTTGCCAACAACATAAACTCTTCAATTAGCTTATGGGCATCTTTGGACGTTTTAATAATGGTTTCTATCGGACTTCCTTTGGAGTCTAATTTAAACCGCATTTCCTCGGATTCAATATTTAATGCTCCGTTCGCTAATCGAGTTTCTCTTAAAATTTTAGCGACCTTATCGATGGCTCTAATTTCGTTCTGAAACCCCCCTTCTTTTCCCTCGATAATTTCTTGTGCTTCCTCGTAACTATAGCGCCTATTTGAATGGATTACCGTCTTTCCAAACCACTCTCCCTTTACATCTCCAGATTCATCCATTTCAAAAACGGCAGAAAAACTATATTTATCTTCCTTTGGCCGAAGCGAACAGGCAATGTTTGATAGTTGCTCAGGAAGCATAGGAATCACGCGGTCAACTAAATAAACGGAATTAGATCGTTTTAATGCCTCTGTATCCATTTTACTACCTGGACGAACATAATGACTGACATCTGCAATATGAACGCCCAACTCAAAGTTTCCATTTTTTAGTTTTCTATATGAAATAGCATCATCAAAATCTTTAGCGTCAAAAGGATCAATAGTAAAGGTTAAAACATTTCTAAAATCGCGTCGTTTTGCAATTTCAGCCTCATCAAGGTCGATGGAAACATATTCTGCCTCTTCTAGGACTTCATTAGGAAATTTAGGATCAATGCCCTGATTGTATAAAATGGAGAGCATTTCCACGTCATTAGTCCCCGGAAAACCAAGAACCTCAACAATCTCTCCAAAAGGCCTTGCAGAAGACTGTGGCCAAACGGTTATTTTAACCAATGCCTTTACGCCATTTACAGCGGTGGAAAGTTTATTATCAACGATTTCAATTTCCACTCCTGACCTCACATTATCAGGGATTAAAATAGATTTATTTCCAATGATTTTTAGTGTGCCAACGAATTGTGTTTTGTTTCTATCAATTACTTTGATAACAACTCCCTCAGGACGCCCTTTTCCAATATTAATTAAGCGCACACTTACCTTGTCGTTGTGCATGGCTTGGTTGGTATTATTAGGCGAGATAAAAACATCTTTTGAGCCTCCTTCCTGCACAACAAATCCGCTTCCTCTTTGTGTTAATTCAATTCTCCCTTCAATAGTATTTAATCCTTCGTCTAATTTATAACTATGAGGACTCAGTTGTTTAATTACTTGTCTTTTTGCTAATTGAATCAATGTGTCAAAGACTTGTTGCCGTAAAGCAGGCGAATTAGCGTCAATTTTACTACAGATGTCTTTTTGTGTTAACTCTAGGCCGATGTTTTTTTCAAAAACCTTCATTATAGAAGGAGTTAAGCCCTTTGTATTTCGAGAAGACTGTTTTTGATTAAAGTGTTTTTTTGGCATTTTTTAATTGCAATTAATTATGCCCATATTTGAAATGATCAATTTATTAATGGCGGATTATTACTTTTCTACTAAAAGACTTGAAGCCGCTTCCTTCGAAAACAATAAAGTAAACACCACTTTTTAAATTTGAAACATCAACTTTTTTACTTGAGCTTAAGTTCTCTTTAAGGATCAGATTTCCTAAAACATCGACGATCTTCATAGAAACATTTTCGGATCGATTCAAATTGACATTTATATATTCTGAGGCAGGGTTGGGTACTATAGTTACCGAAAGAGGCTCCTTTAAAACAGTAGGTTTTACTTTAGCAAGGTAGTCTACAATTAAATCTACAGAATCTAAATAAGCCGCATTTAAACCTGAAATGTAATAACGGTAATGTCCGGAGCCAGACACCCCATCTGCGGGATCTATTGAAACTTTCATTTTTCCATGTTCCCCTGGTTGTATATCGAAAAGTACCGTGCTACCACCTGGACTTGTCCAAGGATTAGTATTCATCTGTGAAGATGAAAAGCAGGTCCCCCCAAAAGGGTCGGTTGCGTGCCCCCAACATAATGCGTCTGCCCAACCTGCTGGAACAGATACTTGATATCGGGTGATTCTCCATAGTTGAGTTGTCGTTCCGTTGTTGTAAACATCAAAAGGAATATCAAAAGTGGTAGAAGAAGGTGCAACTACTTGATGAGCTGAAGCGCCTGAAGAAAAGTCATCAACTTGTCCTTCCAAAGTAATCGTAATATTATCTTGAGAACTAGCGAACCCCCATATACATAGTGATAGCAGTGTAAATATTTTTTTCATTTTTATTCTGTTTATTAGACCTAACAAATATAAAGCAATTTTAGTCAAAATATAACAAGAATAGAATTATTTAATTTACTTAACTTATCTTTGAGCGGCAAGGTTATTGAACTAAGCAAATAAAAAAAATAAAAATAAAATGAAAAAACTACTTATTCTTTTTGGGTTCATTACCCTTCCAATTGTTGCTTTTGTTCAACATTCTGAATTATTTGATGTTAAACAAGTGCCTTCTGTTAATCTAAAAGACATGAAAGGAAATGCTGTAAATACCGCAAGTTTGGGTTTTACGGGTCCCGTTATTATAAGTTTTTGGGCGACATGGTGCTCACCATGTAAAAAAGAATTATCGGCAATTCATGATCTTTATGAGGCCTGGCAAGAAGAAACAGGGGTAAATCTAGTGGCCGTTTCAATTGATGATGAAAAAACAAAAAGTCAAGTGTCCGTTTATGTTAATGGAAAAGCTTGGGATTACATGGTTTTAATGGACCCTAATGGCGACTTTAAGCGCGCAATGGGGGTTAATAATGTACCACATACTTTTTTAATCAATCAAGAAGGGGCAATTGTTTATACCCACAATAATTATGCGCCAGGGGATGAAGAAATACTTTATCAGGAAATTAAAAAGTTAGTTGCCCCCAAATAATTTTTTTAATAAAAAAAACGTCCCGCTTTTAAATTATTTCAGTTAAAAGATTGATTTTCAATTTAGAAAGCTTATATTCGACTATAATTTAACAATTAAAATCATTTTTACGCCATGATTTTATGGCTAACTTTTAATTTTATTATAGTTTGCGAAAGCCACAGGGCTGACTCCCCAACAAAATAAACACAAGATTAAAAACTGGAGTATGCTAGACCATACCAACAAGAATTTATAGTCTAATAATAAGTTAATAAAATTTTTAAACTAAAAAAAAAATATGGAACAAGAAACAACAATTAGAGATGCGCAGACCGAAGATTTTTCTTTCGGGTCACATGGCCTAAAGGCACTTATGGCTGCCGGATACTATTTATTACTTTATATTCCCTTTATTTTACCGTATATTATATGGGGTAAAGCAGCAACAAGATTAAGCCTTTTTTGGGATTCCAAATCGATAGCTTATAAAGAGAATGATAAAACATCTCCTCTTCATTCATTTATTGTAATGTATTGTATTTACTTTTTATTTGATGCGGTTATTTTTCTATCTTGGATTCTAGGCTTTCTTTTCCTAACGTATACTTTCATTGATGCAAGTAATTTCTCATCAGATGATATTATGGGCTATTTTGCAGCATTGTTTGCGCTGTATGTATCTGCAATATTGATTAAGGCCGCTAAAGAAGCATTTTATTTTATATTAAATCACATTCTTGTAACCTTGTGGAAATGGATCCTAAATGTGGTATCAGCAATTGGAAGATGCTGCATACACGTTTGGAGTCTTAATTTCGTTTATAGAAAAAAAGATTAAATAATATTAGTTATTGAAAACCTCCACATTTATGTGGGGGTTTTTTTGTGAAAAAAACAAGGAGATAATTATAACCATTCTTTAGGGAGCAAGCAGCCAAGCCCAAAATAAGCAATTTGGATATTCCAGTTGTCAAAAACGCATAATTAACGGAGAAAAAGTTCAGTTAGTTTGATTCTCATCAATCCTATATTAGTTACAAGCCAAACGGGCAATCGAGGCGTAATAAATCAAATTACCCATTTTTATCTATATTTACAAAAATTTAAACTTTCTTTTAGTGTTTAAATCTACTATCTTATTCGGGTTTCTTTTCATGCCAGTTATATTATTTGGCCAAGGAAATTTCACGGGAAATATTGAAAGCACCTTTCAATATTTAAATGCTGATTCAATAATTGGCGCTAATCAACCCCCTTCAAAAGGCTTACTAAATTCGTATATGAATGTTTTTTATACAAACGGCGGATTTAAGGCGGGAATGCGTTTAGAATCATATTTACCAAGAATTCAAGGTTATCCAAATCGATTTGACGGAACAGGAATTGGCATGCGCTATATTGGCTATTCAAATGATTTTGTAGATGTAACACTTGGTTCTTTTTACGAACAGTTTGGTAGCGGGTTATCATTTAGAGCTTATGAAGACAGAGCCTTAGGATACGACAATGTGATGGATGGCGCTCGAGTGCTTCTCCGCCCAAAAAAAGGAGTTCTTATAAAAGGAGTATATGGTTATCAGCGTTTATCTTTTCAAAAAGGCCAACTAGTTTATTCAGAGGGCATTGTTAGGGGGATTGATGCAGAAATTCACTTCAACGAGACCTTTAAAAAGTTGGAGAATTTTCCACTCGACATGGTCTTGGGAGGTTCTTTTGTGAGTAAGTATCAAGCAGATGACGACGATGCATTAATACTTCCTGAAAACGTAGGGGCTTATGGAGCCAGGGCTAAGTTAAGGTATAAAAATTTTTATTTGGATGGCGAATACATCATTAAGGAGCAGGATCCATCAAATGACAATAATAAAATTTATAACTATGGCCACGCAGCCGTTTTTAATTTAAGCTACACTCAAAAAGGATTCGGCATTTTGCTTTCAGGAAAATCGGTTGACAACATGAGTTTTCGTTCGGACCGCAACAAAGATTTACAGGACGCTTTCATTAACTATTTACCGGCCCTTAATAAAACACATACTTATAACTTAGTTGCTACGCTTTATCCATACGCTACACAACCCATGGGGGAAGTGGCCTTTCAGGCAGATGTCTTATATACCTTTAAGAAAAAATCAAGATTGGGCGGAAAATACGGCACTACAATTGGCGGAAATTTCTCAACGACCTATCGACCAATGCAGCATACAAGTACGATTAATCCCTTGGATTCAACACGAGTTACTTATACATCAGGCTTATTTGACATGAGTGATAGTTTGTATTGGCAAGATATTAACCTATCTATTTCAAAAAAATTCTCTCCAAAATTTAGTGCTATCTTAAGCTATTATAACATTAAAATCAATAATGATGTTGCTAAAATATCAAATGATGCGCAAGGTATAATTAACGCACATATTGCTGTTTTCGAAGGAGCATTTAAAATAAATACAAAACATTCCATTCGTGCTGAAATACAGGGCTTAATTGTAGAGAAACAAGACGGTAAAATTCACGATAAAGGAAATTGGCTTACTGCATTAATTGAGTATTCTGTTTCTCCGGCTTGGTTTTTTAGCTTTATGAATCAATATAATTATGGAAATCCTGTAGCGAGTAAGCGGGTAAATTATCCAATTCTTACTTGCGGGTATATCAAAGAAGCAACTCGATTAACCTTTTCTTATGGCCGCCAACGAGCAGGCTTATTTTGTGTAGGCGGAGTGTGCAGATTTGTTCCTGCCAATAATGGCTTAACCTTCAGCTTCACCCAAAGTTTTTAATATGAGAAACATTTTTTTTCTAGTGGTTTTTGCCTTGGGGCTTTGGTCTTGTGACCGCATTGAAAACCCTTATCCTAATAGCGGATCATCTACGGATTTAGACACCACCCTTTATCCAGGAAACTGGAGTGATTATGTAGCCAATGAATGGCCCACATTTTTACCGAATTCAAATGTGAATAGAAATGTGCTCATCGAAGATTTTACTGGTCATAAATGTGTTTTTTGTCCTGCAGCGGCAGATTTAGCACATGCCTTACACGAAGCTAATCCAAGTCGCGTATTCACTGCCTCAATACACGCTGGGCCAACAGGCATCGGAGACTTTCAAGTCATAGACCCCCCCAATTACCCCACTAATTTCACCAATATTGAAGGGGTTGCCATCGGTCTTTATTTTGGGCTCAACGATGGCGGCTTTGTGGGGAATCCCAGAGGAGCGATAAATAGGATTAATAACGGGGTTATTTGTCAAAGCCCTAACCAGTGGACATCCATGACAACCAATATTTTGGCAAACAACAATTTAAAAATCAACATGCAATCTGCTTTAAATTATTATGCATCAACCAAAGGGGCATTTTTACATGTTGAGGTTGAAAAATTAGATGCTACGCTTACTAATGATCTCGGCATCGTTTCTTATCTCATTGAAGACTCCTTAATTGGAGATCAAAAAATGTCAGACAATTCTCATAATTCGTCCTATATCCATCGAGACATTCACAGG
>JBILCD010000143.1:0-6190 GCA_044353285.1 Crocinitomicaceae bacterium
ATTTTAGGAGTTTCTGATACTGTCTGTATCTTGAAAAATGGTCGGTTAAGCCGAAAAAAAAGTCTGTTAGATGCATACTACAATCCATCAAGTAAAAGTGATGCTTTGTTTTTTGGCCCAATAAATTCGATAGTACTAAACGGTAAAAGAGTTCTTTTCCGACCAGATGAATATAAGCTAAATAGTAGTGGAGAGATTCCATTATATTTCATCAGATCCTTATTTTTAGGTTCAATTTATTATAATTATTTTTATACCTTAACGAAAGAGGAGCTGGTTCTTGTCAGCATCAATCCACTTAATAATACTACTGCAATTGACATCGATAAAAAAAACTAAGGTGCAAAGGTTCCAGCATTATTTTGGGGTTTTAAAAGAGGCTCTTATTTCTTATATAAAAGAAGGTGCATTTTTCCACGGGGCTACTTTAGCTTATTATACGCTTTTTGCGCTTGTTCCTATTCTTTATCTTTCCATCTCGACATTTGGAAGGGTAGTAGGGTATGATAAAATGATGGTCATCATTCAAGAGTTTTTTAAGCAAAAAATCGGAATATCAGATACAGAAAGTATCTTGTCGTATATTAAAACCATGCAAGTAGATCAGGAGAGTTGGTTCTTTGAAGTGATTAGTATTTTTATTTTACTCTATACCTGTTCGGCTTTTTTGGTATCACTAAGACGGAGTTTAAATGAATTTTTTAATGTAAAAAACAAAGAGAATCAAAATATTCTACTTAGTTTACTTCGGTTTAGATTTCTATCAGTTTTCTTTATAGCAGCCTTTGCGTTAATAATAATTCTATTTTACTTTTTTCAGATTTTTATTGTTTCGCTTTTGGAACACTGGATAGTATCAACGAATGGTTTTGTTGATATCGGACTTTCTCTATTAAATCATCTTCTTACGATATTTAGCAATGTTTTAATATTATGGTTAATTTTTAAATATGTAAATGATGCTAAAATTTCTTCTATTCTTGCTTTTAAAGGCGCTGTTCTAACGGCGATTCTTTTATATTCTAGTCAATTGGTCATAAAATTTTATTTGCAACATTATTTCTTTCTTGGGAAATCTGGAATTGCAGGTTCTTTATTTATTCTTTTAGCTTGGGTTAACTATTCTTCTCAAATTGTTTTCTTTGGAGCTAAATTCACCTATTTAATGAGTATTAAAAATAAAAAATGATACCTAGATCATGCCTTGTTTGAGTCTCTAAGTAATGCTGATCTAGATTTAAAGTAAACTCATTAGGAAATTTAGTTAGCATTAAATGGTTTTTTAATCAGGATTAATTTATTTTTATACCTTTAGCACTCATATAATTAGATTAAATCTTATGAATAATTCAAATTACCTATGGTTGTTAATTTGCCCCATAATTTTGTTTTCTTGCAAGGACACCAATGAAATACTAAAGCCTAAATTCAAGACAACGATTTATCGTGGCCAAAAAGGGGAAACAGAAGTGACTAATTTTAATCGAAAACAAGCCGAAAGAGAAAAGAGTTTGGCTGAAACATTAGAAAAGGCTGAAGAGGCATTAAAGCGACTTGATGACCAAAAAAAAATGTTCTATTCAATTGATGGTAGCGAGCGAATTAAAGAAATCGATGTTCAATTGGATAAACTGATGGAAAGAACCCAACAAATAATTAATGCACTAAATGAAACTGATCCTTATTCTCAAGGCGGTCACGAAAAATCCTTGAGATTGGCAACAGAATTAAATGATTTACTGTTTCATTATATTTATCCGGTTGGCGAATTAATAATAGCAAATAAAGAAATTAAAAATATTTCAGCAGATATTAGCTTTGATACGGGCAGCGCTGCATTAACCCAAGAGGGAAAAACGGCGGTTTCAAAATTAATTCAAACAATAGCGAAAGATATTGAGGACTGGAAATTATATTTAGATCAACATAATGAAAATGTTTTTAATCAAGATGAATACCGTACTATCCTAATAGTTAACGGGTACTCTGATTTGCAAGGTACAGGTAATGTAAAAGCTCGAGCGGAAAGAAATCAGGTATTATCGGAGCAGCGTGCTGCCGCTGTTGCTGCAGAGTTTGAAAAACAACTCTCTGGCTTGAAAACTAAGTTGAATTTGACGTATAATGTAACGTTCTCTGGGCAGGGCGAAAATTTACCTCCTCAACAAACAGATAATGGGAAATTAAATAACCCTAGCCGACGAGTAACTACAATTAGTATGGTTGTAGGGCCGAAAATTCTCCTTTACATCGATTAATCTATAAGAAGTTCGGAGGCTTTCGCAATTCTATTTTAGCATCTTTAAAGATTGAAGATGTATTGCGAATGCTTAAGAGAAAACTTTTGTTCCCACCAATTGGGGTCCAGTAAAAAGAAAGTGCCCAACAATGTAAGTTCCTGTTTAATGAAAAATTGACGTTGGTGATTTGCTTTGATTGTAGATCAAGATTGATATTACTACTTAAATTCCAGCGCTTGGTGAAACTAATATCGCCGTTTAAGACGATGGTTTGTACAAAATTATAATCCTGATTCGAGCTGCTGGTTTTTGATGTATTTGCATTAATCGAATAAACATGCGATAAATTAACTTTCCAAGGGATGTTAAAATAAATAGCTTGCTCTGGATGTAAACTGAATTGATTAAAGTCGCTGTTCCAATTTGTTTTGACCGTTTCCTTCGCCTCCTCTATAACTTCGCGGCTTTTTTTCGTGGCAAGAGTTAGGGTAGTTGTGAAATTGTTGGATAAAAATCGCCCTAAGGATTGGCCTGTTTGTACAGCATAGGAACCCAAGGATTTTCCACTTACTGTATTCCAACTGTACGGGCTAAACCCAGCGTTGGCCACAAAATTCATCCACGGAAAAGGGCTTATTCTTAAGTTTAATTGCAAATTGGAAAGTTTCATGGAATCTTTATTGAAATCATAGTTTCCAGTGATGGAAAATTGATCGATTATCCTAATTTTTCGAAATCCTGTTAAGGTGTCTTTGCTTGATTTGCTCTTAATTTCCATAGAATTATTTACGCCGAATGTTAGAAAAGACGATGCGCTTGTATTACCTACAGTGTAAATACTACGCTCAAAGGGAGAGTAGGAAATTAGGGCTTGGTTTATTCCAGCATTGCTAGTAGTTAATGGGTTTAGGATAGGCACATATCGATATCCAAGGCTGGGGGTCATCAAATGTCGCAAAATAGGTTTGTTTTTGCCAATAAATCGATAATAGCTAAATAATACGGTCGTGAGGTTGATGTTCATGCTGAATTCATGGGCCATCCCAAATTTATCTAAGGTGTCAATTTTTGTCGTATTGCTTAATGCGTTATAGTTTTTTTGAATTTGCTGCAAATTTATTTTATTCCCATATGAAATACTGGGGGTGATTTTAACGGAATTTTTAAATAGACCTGCAGTGGTTTGTAAACTTAGTCCTTGATTAATGCCATTCATAAATTGATCCCCAATTCCTCGATAATCAAAGTTGCTTAAAAGCGAATCGCCAAAAGAAGATTTATTTTGGCTTTCCATAGAATAGGTTAATCCAACATTTTGAACTGTTTTTTTCCACGCCTTATTCGGATTTTTAATAAGGTTTTTGAATGGAAAAATACGCGTCATGTTAACATTTAATATCGGACTGGTCAAGGAGATGTTTTTTGCAATTGAATTTTGTCGCAGCGATATTTTCATGCCTATGGTAATGGGTTTGCCCGGAAATGTGCGGTTCAAATTAATATCGGAGTTAAAGCTATTGTTAAAATATTGTGGGTTTAGGGGGTCTAAATTATTCTTGGTTTTATTATCTGAAATAAAATTAACATTGGAGGAGAATGCCCATAATGGATTCGATTTAGCCTCTTTTCGATGCGACCAAACAACAGAAACTTTGTTCTGTGCATTGTTGTACGGGAAGCCTTGACGAAACTGCTGAAAACCGATTGAAAGTCTTCCGCTAAAGGCGTAGCGAATTGAATAGTCTAAATCATTTCGTAAGCCCCAACTCCCACGGCTATATAAATTAAGGTATGTGCTAGTCTGAAGCCGGTCGTTTATGGGGAAATAATACCCTAGATTTTGAACACCAAACCCATATAGAGAGATTGGTATAAATTCCGGAAATAAGATGCCATGTGTTCGTTCCTTTTGTTGTGGAATAATAGCAAAAGGAAGTCCTAATGGTGTCGGTATTCCCTTTATCCATAAATTCATTGGGCCTGTTACGATGCGTTTTTCCGGAATCATAACTGCTTTTGATAACTGAAAATGATAATGAGGATCTTCTAAATCACAGGTTGTTAACCGACCCTTCTTCAAGTGAATTTCATCATTAGGGTATCGTTTAGCTTCTCCCATGTTAAAATAAAATTCATCTTGCTTAATAGCGAGCTCTTCAATATAGCCTTTTTCCGTTTTTGTGTTGTACCGCATCCGCAAACAAACAATCGATTCTTGACCATCGCTAAAGGCAGGAAGTTCTTGTTTAGCGCCGTTCTTATCCACTCGGTAGCTCGCCTGAACCTCATTCGCATTCAGGTCAATTAGGATGTAACCAGCAGTCAATTTAATGTCCCCCATTTCCACTCTTGCATTTCCGTATAAGTGAACTTTTCTCTCCTTTACATCATTAAATATTGAATCATTTGCGGAATATAAAATGATGTCGGTAATACTAGAATCATTTATTGAAAGGGATTGCTTATTTGTTGCGTTTTGTGCCCTACTATAAAAGGACATTTGCATTATTAACAATGTATAGAAGATAAGTCGGTAATGAGATTTAATTATGATCAATTAATTAAATTTATATTTGTAAAGGAAGCTTGCTTTGATACAAATTTACCAAAATTCGTTATGTCGGCAATGAACGTTTTTATTAAACCTTTATTTATTTGTCTTGCCCTTGCCGCGATGTTGGCAGGGCCTAGTTGTTATTGCCAATCAAAAAATTCGGAGAAACAGGTAATTAGTACTGTTGTGATTGACGCTGGGCATGGCGGAAAAGACCCTGGCTGTCATGGCTCTTTCGCACAGGAAAAAGTGGTTTGTTTGGCAATGGCTCTTCGCTTGGGAGAATTGATTAAGGCTAAATATCCCAAAGTGAATGTTGTATACACTCGGAACAAAGACGTATTTGTCGAGTTATATGAAAGAGCCAATATTGCAAATAAAGCAAATGCTGATTTATTTATTTGCATTCATGCTAATGCAGGAAGTACCTCTGCTTATGGAACTGAGTCTTATGTCTTGGGTTTACATCGAACAGAGTCACAGCAAAAAGTGGCAGAGATGGAAAATGCAATAATTAAGCTAGAAGATGATAAAGGTGCCAAATATGGGGGATTTGATATGTCTCCGGATGCAATTATTGGTATTCAATTACAAATGTCAGTCAACCTTGATAATTCGATTCGTTTTGCAGAATTTCTCCAAAAGGAATTTAAAAGAATTGGAAGACATGATAGGGGGGTTAAACAAGCGGGTTTTTTAGTTTTATACAAAACAACAATGCCTTCTGTATTAATTGAAACAGGTTTTCTACCTAATCCAACGGAGGAGAAGTTTATTGGGAGCGCTGATGGACAAGAAAAAATGGCGCAGTCGATGCTAACGGCATTTACAAACTATAAAAATGAAATGGAAGGGGTGTTCAATAAAATTCAAGAAGATAAAACGCCCGAGCAGACTAAAAATGAGGTTGTGCCTAAGAACAGTTCCAATCAAATTTCAAACACGCAATTGTTTTTTAGTGTGCAAATCGCTACGTCAGATAAGAAGCTTTCTTTAGGTACGACAATTTATAAGGGCCTAGATGTGAAAGAATATTATCAAGATAATTTATATAAGTATTATTCTGGATGTTTTGTTAATGACTTAGATGCCGCTAAAAATTATAAAGTGGAATTACAAGAGAAAGGATTTAAAAACGCTTTTGTTATCGCTTTCTTGGGTGGAGAGCGCATTAGTATCGAAAAAGCTATTAAATTAGCAAAAAATTAAAGCATTGAGATATACTAAAGAATTAAAGGCGGGTTTTTTTTCTGTTTTAGCCATTGTTACTATTATTCTTGGCGTCAATTTTCTTAAAGGAAATAGTTTTTTTGGAGGCGATCAAATTTTTTACAGTTATTTTGAAAATTCTGCGCAATTACAGCCAGCAAGTAATGTTACCTTAAATGGAGTTACT
>JBILCD010000026.1:0-17233 GCA_044353285.1 Crocinitomicaceae bacterium
AATTTAATTAAGCTATAATGATTGCCGAATTAAAAGGTGTAGGAAAAGAATACCAAGTTGGTGATCAAACCATTATTGCTTTGCATCCATTGGATTTAGAAATTAATACAGGAGAACTTGTATTGATAATCGGCCCATCGGGCTCAGGAAAAACAACTCTTTTATCCCTTTTAGGCTGTGTAATTTACCCAACAACAGGTCAACTCTTCGTAAACGAGCAATTGGTCAACGATATGAGTCAAAAGCAGATGGCTAATCTACGTTTAAACACCTTCGGATTTGTATTTCAAAGCTTTAATTTAATCGCACCGCTTAACGCATTGGATAATGTAATGATGCCCTTGCAACTAAAAAAAATGCCCATTCGTATTGCCCGTAAAAAAGCCTTAGATGCATTGGAACTGGTTGGAATGCTAGACCGAAAAAAAAGTTTGCCGAAGCAACTTTCTGGGGGACAACAACAACGCGTAGCCATTGCAAGAGCCTTGGTAACAGACCCACAATTAATCTTATGTGATGAGCCAACTGCCTCACTTGATGTGGCATCGATATCAATCGTAATGAATGAATTAGTGAGTTTATCTAAATCGGGAAAAAGCGTTTGTGTAGTGACACATGATCCACGCTTACTTTCCTATGCAGATCGCGTCATAAAAGTAGATAATGGAACCGCCATCGAATTGCAAAAAAGTGAATTAACCAATGCCTTTACACTTGTATAATATGAAAATGAATTACGCTCCCCTGCTCCTACTTTTACTGCTATCTTCCTGCGGTGGAAAAGCAGAACAGAAAGAAAAACCCCTTTCCGATTACAAAGTAAAAAAGATAAAAGAACTCGTTGGTATAGCAAGGGTTGAGCCCGCTAGCAAAATTTACCTAATTGGTTCTGAACTAGGAGGCAGAGTAATAAGAATAATGGTTAAAGAAGGCGAAAGCGTAAAGAAAGGACAATTACTTATTGAATTAGATGCCTCGACAGAAGATGCCCAAATAAACCAAAGCAATACCAAACTTGGGGCAAGAAACGAACGAATCAATAGTTTAGCAGCAAGAGTGGAAGCCGTTAATATTAAAATTAATGCAGCAACCATAACCTATAATCGCGATAAGAAATTGGCAGAAGCTAAAGTTGGTACGGAACAAGCCCTAATCGACTCGGAAACCGCCTTGCTTAATTTAAAGGCAGAATTGGTCATCGCAAAAGCAGACCTGAAAGAAGCACAAGCAAGCTTGGGAGAAATTAAAGCAGAATCTTCATATTATGGTCAGATAAAACGAAAAAAACAGCTATTTGCGCCGGAAGACGGAATGATGCTGAGCATTGAGGTTAAACCAGGACAAGCACTTGCACCAGGAGCAAAAATAGGAGATTTCGCACCAAGTGGTGGCCTAATTGCCATTACAGAAGTAGATGAATTATTTGCAATGAAGGTAAAAAATGGAATGAAAGTAAACATCAATATGCAAGGCAGCAAGGAATTACTTTCAACAGGGACGATTGTTTATTGCGCCTCTTACTTATCTAAAAAGTCAATATTTAGCGACAAAGCAGATAATCTTGAGGATCGTCGAGTGCGAGAAGTTCGTGTACAAATAGACAATCCTTCTTCAGTATTGATTGGAAGCCGCGTAGAATGCATCATAAAACTTTAAGCCATGCAGTTACTTTTCACTGCGCTTAAATTCATGAAATTCGACAAGCCCAAAAGCATTGGCGCCTTGTTTGGAGTGATAATTTCTATTTTTTTAATTGGGCAACAAACCGGAATTTTTACCTTTTTAACCAATGCCATGAGCTATTTAGTTCGTGTGAACGATGGCTACGTTTGGGTAACCGACAACAAAACTACCAACGTTAATGCGCTTGCTCCGATTGATGTACGTTTAGGACATGAAATTGAAAGCTTACCCTTCGTGGTGAAAGCTCATCCGCTTGTAATTGGCGCTGGAGCAGCACGATTTACCGATGGCACAACAGCTGGAATGAGCATTGTTGGCCTGAATCTGCCGAATTATGCTGGTTTGCAGGACAATCTACTTATTGAAGGAAACAAGGAAGAATTAATTCCAGAAGGTGCTATTTCCATTGATTTTTTCGATAAGAAAGCCCTCGGAAATCCCAAAAAAGGCGACTACTTTGAAATAAACGGAAAGCAAGTTTATATTGCCGCGCTAACGAAAGGCGCTCGAGCATTTGGAGGAGGTCTATTTGCCTACACCACCATCGAACGCGCACGTTTTTTAGGAAAAGTATCCAATAATAAAGTATCGGCATTTTTAGTGTCCGCAGAATCTCCTGAAAAAATGCAAGAAGTAGTGAATTACATCAATGCGAATATCCCAGGCGTAAAGGCATGGATGCCAAATGATTTTAGATGGGAAACTGTAATTACCGTATTAAAATCAAGTGGGATAGCTTTTTCATTTGGCACCTTAATCATTTTCGCTTTAATCTCCGGATTTATCATCATTGGTTTAACCCTTTATTCGGCTGCAATAGATCGCATTAAAGATTACGGGACTTTAAAAGCAATCGGTGCATCGAATGGCTACATTCGAAAATTAATTTTAATGCAAGCCATTATTTATTCGATTATCGGGTTTTTAATTGGATATGCGCTCATCGAAGGATTTAGAAATGGTATTGCAAATGCCGGAACCCTGTTTAGCTTCCACCCGATTACTAAATTAGTATTCTTCTTGATAACAGCAATAATATCCATTTCAGGAACCCTTTTCGCTATTAGAAGAATCACCAAATTAGAACCTGCATCGGTTTTTAGGACATAATTCACCAGCGATTTTCACAAGTTTATTAAATTTAAAACCACTAAATAGGTAGTTGAATCTAAATCTCAAAGTATGAAGTATTTTTTAAGCATTGCCATTCTTACCTTTTCCCTTAGTCTATGGTCGCATGAAGGGGGACATCATGAAAAAGAACAAGCCTGGAAAATAGGCAATCAAGTAATTAGTGGCGATTTCTTACTTCTTAAAGACAAAATAGTTTATTTACAAACTGAAGATGGGGCAACGAAAAAAATACCCTTAAATGATTTTTCAACTCAAGATCAAGCCCAAATCAATCATCGTTATCAAACCATTGAAAAATTAAATACGGAGGTACCACAAAAAATAAATAAACAAGAAACAAACAACTTTGTCTTATTAATCCCAATTGCCATATTGATTTTAGGACTTATCTTATTATGTGTCTATTTCTTCCGAAAAAGGAAAATAAAACAAGGAGTCGTCATCATTTCCATATCGATCAGCCTCTTTCTCTACAGTTTTACAGATCCAAATGTGATGAATCTTGCATTTGTTGCTTTTCAACCCAATGCTATTACCTCATGGGACGCCAATTATTTTTATGTTGAATCGAAAGGCATCCCTACAACACACGGCATGATGCTCGGAATTGCTAGCACTGGTTGGCAGCAACAAGTACCAATTCCCCAGTGTTATTATGGAGACAATGCTTGGAGCATCCCATTAAACCCAATTTTAGCCGCAACGCCCGTTCCAGTGAACCCCCAACACTTCACAAGAGGTGCAATCGCAATAGCTGTTAATGGCGTTCCTATTTTTAATCCATATACCAATACTGGTGTAGATGCTTACTTGGATGGACAATTGGATAATTGGGGTGGCCATTGCGGTCGAGCAGACGATTATCATTATCACACAGCTCCACTTCATTTATATGGAACAACAAGTAACACCTTACCTATTGCTTTTGCATTAGATGGTTATGCAGTTTATGGAGCTTCTGAACCCGATGGCATTTCAATGACAAGCTTAGATGCGAATCACGGCCATAATTACAATGGGGAATATCATTATCATGGGACAGCAAACGCGCCTTATATGATTGGAAATATGGTGGGACAAGTTACCGAAGATGCCTCTGCGCAAATCATTCCTCAAGCAGCAGCAACTCCCGTACGTCCGGCACAAACTCCATTAAATGGCGCCTTGATTTCTGGTGTTGTTGCCAATGGCAGCAATGGTTATATTTTATCCTATGTACTCAATAATCAGAATTATCAAGTAAGTTATAGTTGGACCACAAACGGCCTATACACCTTCAACTTTATTAACCCAAACGGTACAACAAGCACGAACTATAATGGATTTATTCCCTGTGAAGTCCAGTATGCAGGCACTAATGAATCGACCTTACTCAACAATTTATTCAACATTTATCCAATCCCTAGTCAGCATACCATAAATATCCAATTGAAATCAGGGCAAGATCCTAAAGAAATAAAAGGAATCTCCATTTACAGTGCCTTTGGAAAAGAAGTTTTCCATTCCCATCACTATGAAAAAGCCATCGATTTATCTCTTCAGCCCAAAGGCATCTATTTCATAGTGATCAAAACATCTAAAGGCGAATTCAAGCAAAAGTTAATGTTGCAGTAACTTACTGCTTCACTAATTCCTTCGTGTAAACTCGTTGGTTGGTGATTATCTTCACAAGATACGTTCCCTTGTTGAGTGTTGATAGATCAATATATGATTCCGCAAAGTAATCTGAGGCATTCATTTTTTCGGATAAAACTTGCCTGCCCATAATATCATACAATACTAATTGTGCATCATTATTCACCGAACCGCTAATTTCTATTGTCGCTTGATTAGTCGCAGGATTTGGGAAAATAGCGATTTCATGATCTAATTTATTTTCCTCTAAGCCCACTGTAAAGCCTACGGAGAAATCATAGCGATGATACCTTCCGAAATCGCCAGGAAACATTTCAATGTAACTTCCACCTACATACCTTAGTCGCATTTGACCTGTTGTTTCACCTTCCACTTGCGCAGAATACCAAAAAGATAACCCATCGTTGTCGCTGTCATCAATAATGACACTGTAGCACCCAGGCGCAAGATCAAAAGTATCTTTATATTGTGTGGTGTTACTCAGATTATTTCGTTCAAATATGATATTACCAGAAGCATCAATCAAGCGGTAGGTATTTTCAATCGCTTTATTGTTTGTTGAAAGCCAAATAAAGAAAGGCCCATTAATTCTTTCCGGTGCATTAAATTTGGTTTGTTTCACACTATTTTGATTGTAGTCATCATTCCCTGAGCCCCCATTCACGTTGCAAACATAAGCTGTGAATGTCTTCATAGAATCGTAGTCTGTCCAAAAATCCTGATAATTTACAGGGATTTCCACCATCTCCTCTTCCAAGAAACCTAAGTATCCTGTCCAATCATAACTAATCTCCACACCATAAGTAATCCAACAACGGATCTTACATGAGGTAAGGGCTTGTTGACCAGTATTTCTGATAATCACTCTAGGATTTGAGCAAGTGGGATTGTACTTGCTGTAATATTCCCAATTATTAGGATTTAAAACATCCACAATAGCGGCATCATTTTGAAAATTAGGCGCTGAATAAGAGATTAAATCATACGCCGCAATGTAATTCCCTCCAGCCGTACCAGGATCATTTGGTGGCACTAGTGTAATTCCGTAATCGATCGTTACGGTATCGCCTGGTGTAACGAAGGGGGTCAATTCAAATTCGTGTTCTTTTACGCGGTCGCCCGGACACCATCCCTCTCGGGCGTATGGCCAAGTTCCACCCTGACCAATATTGGGATTATCACCACATTCGGTGGTTTGCCAAATGTTCCAATTAAATCGAGGAATACCATTAATTCGGATCAGGTGGTCGTTGGGAACCCATTCACAACAAGCCGCATTTCCCACTTGCCCATGTCCAGTCATTCTAGTTTTAATTTTAAAGGTAGAAGAGGTATCGTTAAGTACCATGGGTTTGGCTGAAAGAACAGCGTCGTTTGCCATATTCGCGTAATTGTAAGAACGCCAATCGGACCAAATAGGCTCTCTTTTGTGAACATCTCTTGGAGGAATACCTTCAATAAAAGCAAAGCGTAAATCCAACAATTCTTGCGTATTATGAGCGGCTAAATCAACAGTATTTTTCAAATACATTTGGTAATCAGTAACATCGTAAATCCAACAAAATCCATTAGGACCTAAATCGAACTGAATACCGTAAGGAGTAATGTAACGAGCTATTTCAACATCTTTTACGATTTCGTAAGGGGATTCAAAATAAAGTATAGAATCATTTAGAAGTTGAATATTCGAACCTAGTGGTGTATTCTGAATCACATTTCCACTGGTATTAAACGTATAGGTATTTCCTGCTGCTGCACCTCTATAAGATTGAACAATATCGAAATGATTGTGAAGAGGAGCTTGTTCGAAAACCGTTATGGGCTCAACCAAACGGGGCTGATTCACCACGATGGTATCTAAAACGCCTTGCACACTTCCTTGACCAAAAGCTACTTTAGGTCTTAAATTCAAGGATTGTACACCCACCATTGGCCAGGCTTTCTTTATCATAGAGCCTGAATTTGGAGTAAAGCCTTCGGAAAGCATGAGTTTGTAATCATTGTTTGATCTGTCATCGGCATAATTCTGATTATCAAAATCATAATATACCATCAATTGATTCCAATTGGGATGAGTGTTATCGATTTTATTTTGATAGTGAGCTAAAATCGTAGAGGCAGGCAAAGAAGCCTTGTACACCCTAAATTCATCCAACTGACCCTTCCATTTTATGGATTGATTGGTACTAGCTCCCAAAACGAAACGATGCACATAACCCACTTGACGGTTCATGTTGGTACCTGAGTGCCAAAGCACCCCATTTTTGTAGATGAACATCTCCCCAGTGGATTGTTTTTTAACAAAAGCCCAATGGTTCCATGTATCTTGAATTTCTGAAGGCGACATAGCGATATTGATGCGATCGTATCCTGTTTGGTTACCTGCGTCAAAATAAATTTGGTTATTTCCCCAAGGCATGTGGATATTTATGATTCGATTTCCAAGTGTATCATACGCCTCCAACAAGGTGGTATTTTGACCGCTAATTGCATTTCCTTTTGACCAAAATTCAATCGTTAAATCTGGACCAATCAAGGTATCAGACAATTCAAGCAGAGCATAATTATTTCCATTAAAATCGATAACGCCATTGCTCCCTTCGTAAAAATTAGAACTGGTTGGGAAGCCGTTTTCTGCCTCGAAAACAGGATTTGTCGCAGTAGGAATATCCGTATCGAATGACAATTCTACAATGATGTGGTCTGTACCGTTCCAGTTAAAAGGCTGGTAAAACAAGAATTCATTTAAGCCTGAGACTAAGCCACCAGCTGAAATGGAACGGTTGTACACTTCCAAAAATCCAGCCGTTTGATCCATGCTAACGTTCAGTGTGGAAGTGCCTTTCAATCGAATGCTTGGAAAGGGAATGCCTTCATTGTTTGCGACACTAGCCAGATAAAGTGATAAAGACTCAATATTACCAGGTTGAACACCTGCTGCGTTTAACTCAAAAACAGTTAACACAAATTGGAATTTTCCGCCTTGGCTAGAGGTTTTAAAAGGTAAGTTTGAAGTAGTGTTGTTTTGAATCACCAAATGGTTTTGCAAGATGGGATTGCTTCGGAAATATTCATTTCTTTGATACGTATTGTAGGTTTGAGCCGAAACCGTTGGGTTGTTGAAGTTGATGGTGGGAGGCGTTATACAATTTGATAAATACAGTGAACTGTTCTTTTGAACAGAATCAAATTGTCCGGTATGATCAAATACCCTAGTATATGTTAGGTAATCCCATTCTCCGCAATTATACTGATCCCATGTGGTAAGCGGACTACACTTTAGTTTGTAGTACATTAATACCTTTTCAAAACGTTGGCTATTGAGCTCAGCTGGAAATTCAAACTGATCATGACGATTCGTGATAGAGTCAAAGGTAAAGGTCTGAACCCATGTGGTATCCTGTGAGAAGGAATAAAAAACAGAAAACAATAGGACAAGAATGGTTGTGTAAATATTTTTCATATTCGATATAAATTAGCTTGGGGTTAAAAGTACGAAAATGAAATTTATATCTAGAAAAATAAGGTAAATTTGTTGAGAGAAAAAAATGAATAAATCATAAAAAAACATGTCATTTTTTCAGCAGAAAATCGTTGGCACAGCAATTGAAAACTAGTAGGGTATATTAAACTTCACGAGATACATAGCTTTGCAACTGAAAAGTACTGACAATGTGTCTCAATAAACATAAACACAAAAAAAAGAATGAGTATTAATTTTGACAATGACTTTTTTGGATTTGATGGCATTGAAAACGATGCGGAATTTATCCCTTTAATCACAGCCGAAGAAGAAGAAAGTGTAAACAAACAAATTTTTCCAAGTGATCTTCCTATTCTCCCCTTACGAAATAATGTATTATTTCCAGGTGTTGTAATTCCAATCACTGTTGGGCGAGATAAATCCATTCGATTGATACAAGAAGCGAACAAAGGCAATAAAATAATTGGTGTAGTTTCCCAAAAAAATCAAGACGAGGAATCGCCCAGCTTTGCTGATTTGCATGAGGTTGGTACCGTTGCTCAAATTATTCGCTTACTAAAAATGCCCGATGGCAGTTCAACAGTCATCATTCAAGGAAAACGTCGATTTTCAATCGAAAATCCTTTGCAAACAGATCCTTACATGCGCGCAACGGTTACTATTTTAAATGAAAAACCAATTGACAAGAAAGACAAAGAATTGACTATCATGTTTAAGACCATTAAAGAATTGGCCTTACAAATCATACGTGATAGCCCCAATATTCCATCAGAAGCTCAATTTGCCATTGGTAATATTGACAGTCCAACGTTCTTGGTCAACTTTATTTCATCCAACATGAATGCAGATGTAGCGAAGAAGCAAGAAATGTTGGAGGAATTGGACATGCGCAAAAGAGTAATGATGGTCCTTGAGCACCTGACACTTGAAGTTCAGATGTTGGAAATGAAAAATGAAATTCAGAATCGTGTCAAAAAAGACCTTGATCGCCAACAGCGCGAATTTTTCCTTCACCAACAAATGCGTACTATTCAAGATGAATTAGGTGATAATCCGCAGGAGCAAGATATAATAGAATTTCGTAAAAGAGGCGAAAAAAAACGCTGGTCTGAATCAATGTCGAAGACCTTTTTCAAAGAATTAGACAAACTACAGCGCATGAATCCACAGGGCGCAGAATATACGGTGCAGCTCAATTTTTTAGAATTATTGCTTGATTTACCATGGAATAGTTACACGAAAGACAATTTAGATCTGAAACGCGCTAAAAAAATATTGGAGCGTGACCATTTTGGCTTAGAAAAAGTAAAAGAACGCATCTTGGAATACCTTGCCGTGCTAAAATTACGTGGTAACATGAAATCGCCAATTCTTTGTTTTTATGGCCCTCCTGGAGTTGGAAAAACATCCCTAGGGAAGTCAATTGCAGAAGCGCTTGGGCGAAAGTATGTGCGAATGTCTTTGGGTGGTGTTCACGACGAAGCAGAAATTCGCGGGCATCGTAAAACGTATATTGGTGCTATGCCTGGACGCATTATCCAAAACATAAAGAAAGCCGAAAGTGCCAATCCTGTCTTTGTATTAGATGAAATTGATAAGTTAGGCCGAAGTAACCACGGCGATCCTTCTTCAGCCTTATTAGAGGTGCTAGATCCTGAGCAAAACATTGCCTTTTATGATAATTACGTTGAATCAGAATTTGATTTATCTAAAGTTCTCTTTATTGCTACGGCAAATAGCCTAGCGGAAGTACAGGGACCGTTGAGAGACCGAATGGAAATTATAGAAGTGAATGGTTATACGATTGAGGAGAAAATTGAAATTGCAAAACGTCACCTCATCAGTAAACAAATCACGGAACATGGTATTCAGAAAAAAGATATTTCCATCGATAATAAAATTTTAGAAAAAATAATTGAGGAGTATACCAATGAATCTGGGGTTAGAAGTCTCGATAAATTAATGGCCAAATTAGTGCGCAGTAGAGCACTTCAGATTGCCAGTGATGAAAAATTCTCTCCGAAAATTGCAGAAGAAGATATATTTAAGTTTTTAGGCGCTGGGCGCGCACGTACCAAATACGCTAATAATAATGTTGCGGGTGTCGTAACTGGACTAGCATGGACTAGCGTTGGTGGAGACATCTTATTCATTGAGTCGTCGCTTACTCAAGGAAAAGGCAAGTTAACCTTAACCGGAAATTTAGGTGATGTAATGAAAGAAAGTGCCATAATTGCACTCGAATTTTTAAAAGCACATAGCAATTGGATCGGACTTTCTCAAGAAGTTTTCGATCATTATAACGTTCATGTCCATGTGCCTGAAGGTGCAACACCTAAAGACGGTCCGAGTGCTGGAATCACCATGCTTTGTTCCTTAGCCTCTTTGTTTTCTCAACGAAAGATAAAAAAAGGTCTTGCAATGACAGGAGAAATAACACTTCGAGGTGACGTACTACCAGTTGGTGGAATCAAGGAAAAAATCTTAGCTGCAAGACGTGCTGGAATAAAAGAAATTATTCTTTGTGCTAAAAACAAGCAAGATGTTGATGAAATAAAAGCCGATTACCTGAAAGGATTAAACTTTCATTATGTTTCTAGCATGAAAGAAGTGATTGATATAGCCTTGACGAAAGAAAAAGTAGTGGATGCGATTACCCTAGTTATCCCAACAAAAGCTTAATCCCAATCGTTGTTTTCCTTGTCGAATTCATCCATTAACTTTTTCCAATTATAGGTTGGATCAGTCGTATCGATTAATATGTCCTTGTATTCAGCGGAAGTAATGTCGTAATGAAGAATTTCTTCACCAGTATATTCCTCAATGGCTTCTACAAGTATTTTTTCTTCTGGGCTGCAAAAAGACAAAGCTTGTCCGTTTGATTCACCTCTACCCGTTCGTCCACAGCGATGCACATAATTCTCCGGATTGTCTGGCAAGTCGTAATTAATGACATAATCCATATCTGGAATATCAATACCACGACACGCCACATCAGTGGTGATGAGCACACGGCTTTCTCCTTTTCGAAAACGCTCTAAAATAGCAAAGCGCTTATCTTGTTCAATACCACCGTGAAGTGCTTCAGTTACTATTTCAACACGTAACATGGCAGCAACGACACGTTCAGCGCGCACCTTGGTTCGAACAAAGACAATAAATTTTTGAGTTTCAAATTCGCTTAAGATATTTTCAAGAAAAAAACGCTTATCATCCATCTCAATAAAAGCCACTGCATGTGTAACATTTTTTGCAACCGGGTTTTTGGGTGAGATTTGAATACGAATGGCATCTCGAACGACGTCATAAGCCAATGATTTTATTTTTTTTGAAATCGTTGCAGTGAAAAACAAGGTCTGGCGCTTTTTAGGAAGTAAACGCAGCACATCTCTGATGTCTTTTGTAAACCCTAAATCAAGCATTAAATCTGCTTCATCAAGTACTAATATTTCCACTTTCGATAAATCGATAAAGCCTTGGGAAACGAGATCAAACATACGACCTGGCGTAGTCACCAAGATATCAACTTTGCTTTGTAATTGATTTATTTGATCGTCTTGTTCTACACCACCAAAAAGTCCGAGCGTGCTTAATTTAGTTCCAGCGCTAATTTGCTTGAAAACGTCGGATATTTGTTTGGCTAATTCACGTGTTGGCACCATCACCAAACACCTAATTTGTTTTTTCTTTAAGTCTTTTGGATTCAAAAGATGGTGAATTACAGGTATAACAAACGCAGCGGTTTTTCCTGTTCCGGTTTGGGCAACAGCCATAACATCTTCCCCATCAAGAATATGTTTAATTGCCCGATGTTGAATATCTGTAGGACGCGACCAACCAAGGAGATCAAGTTGATGTTTTATTAACGATGATATCGGGTAATCCTTGAATTTCATAGTTCAAAGGTACGCATTTTACACCTTATTGCTAATCTCCGAGTCGATGAATAGTTCGTCTACTTTTTGACGGCGATAATCAAAAATTTCTTTAAGTTTATTTTTAACCAAGATGGGATGCATTAGCCGTCCTAAAAATCCAAGAGGAAGTTCATAGCTTACGATATCGGTCATTTCTACACCACCCTCCACTTCTTTAAAATGATGCTCATGGTGCCAAATTCGATAGGGCCCTTTACGTTGTTCGTCTACAAAAAACGAGTGGTTTTTAACCGTTTTTATCTCCGTAATCCAATTCATTGGAATTCCTAGAATCGGGCGAACCGTATACTCAATCATTAAACCTTCGTACATTTTATCGGGCAGTTCTGTTCGAACAATAAAGCCCATGGACTGAGGGGTTATTTTTGAAAGATTTTTCGGATCGGAGAAAAAATCCCAACACGTAGCCATGTCGGTTTTTACGAATTGTTTTGATTTCAGTTGATACATACTCAAAAAACAAGCTAGGCCATAAAAAGTTTTTATACAATACTAGAAATCGTAGCTTCTTCACCAAAACGCACGTCATCGAGCAATCGTAATTTTTCCATTTGCCCTACTTCGAGCGAATAATAACCAAATTCTTCTGTCACACGTCCTTTCATGCGATAAATTCCCTTTCCCATAAATGGATACTTTCGGACTGCTTCCGGAAAATGAACCGTATCAATGGTATCACCCGCCACATCAATAAAAGTTCCGAAATTCATTAGTGTTCCTTTACTTGTTTTAGATGGTTTAACCGCGACTAAATAACCAACTGATTCAATCACTAGCCCCAGGGAATTAACGATTTGCTTGGCTAGAGTATGCTTAGGCAGAGGATTCGCTAGTAAATCGAAGGGATTGCATAAAGGGAAGCCCATTAGCTCGATTTGCTCAAAGGAACATTCCATATTACCTTCCTCAAAAGAGGGTAATTTGAATGACAAAGGCGCAGTACTAAAAAGGGAATTTTGCTTACTGTTCGGAGTGGATTTATTCAAATATAAATGAGCCTTCCACAACAATGTTTTTCGATCTTCCGAAAAATCACGTAGCGCACCGATTCGAATCAGAAGAGATAGCTGTTCTAGGGGAATAGAAAGACGCTGCATCAGGTCGTCGAAATTACCGAAAAGGCCATTTTCAATGCGTTCTTTCAAGATAGAGCGAATACACTTCACTTCGATTCCATCAACTAGGTTAAAGCCCAATATTAAGCGGTTTCCGATTAATACCGAAGCATAATCTCCCTCATTAATTGATGGCGCCTCGATAAGAGCACCAAATCGACGTGCTTCATGGACATAAATTTCAGTTCGATAGTACCCACCGAAATTATTAATGGTTGCGGTCATATATTCCAATGGATAATGCGCTTTTAAATAAAGACTTTGATAGCTCTCAACAGCATAGGAAGCGGAATGACCTTTCGAAAAAGCATAGCCGGCAAAGCTCTCGATTTGGGACCAAATAGAGCCGACGAGGACTAAATCATATCCTTTTTTAGCGCAATTACTAAAAAATAAATCGCGCACAGCTTGAAATTCATCCCTCGAGCGAAACTTACCCGACATACCCCTTCTCAACACATCTGCTTCAGCTAAACTAAGTCCGGCAAAATAATGTGCTACCTTAATCACATCTTCTTGATAGACCATTACCCCATATGTTTCGGGCATCATTTCCAATAAAATAGGATTCGCTTCTTTTCTACGATCAGGATTCCTATGGCGAAGAATATATTCACGCATCATCCCCGACTGCGAGACACCGGGACGAATAATAGAACTCGCCGCTACCAATTCCAGGTACGTTTTCACTTTTAATTTAATCATGAGCATACGCATAGCAGGAGATTCGACATAGAAACACCCTAATGCTTTCGCTTCTAACATCAAAGACCTAATGGATTCATCTTCCTTGAAATAAGCGATGTCATGAATATCATGTGGCGGATTTTCTGCTTGATTATACGCGATAATGTCCAAGCATTCCCTTATTTTTCCTAAACCACGCTGACTTAAAACATCAAACTTATACAGACCAACATCTTCGGCCTCCATCATGGAGAACTGTGTTGTTGGATACCCTTTTGGCGGCAAGAAAGTAGCTGAATACCACGTAATAGGTTTTTCACTGACAACAATCCCCCCGGAATGAACGCTTAAATGAGAGGGAATTCCTTGAATGTAAGCACTATAACGAAGTACTAATTTTGAAAGCTCGTCTAGGTTGGTAGTAGGAAGTTTACTTCGACTTAGCTTATCGATTTCCGTTTTAGGTAAACCAAAAACTTTCCCAAGTTCTCGAATAGTAGCGCGATATTGAAATGTATTGTAAGTGCAGAGCCAGGCCGCATTTGGATAACGCTGAAAAATATAATCAATCACTTCATCGCGATCGCGCCATGAAAAATCAATATCAAAATCAGGTGGGTTTTTCCGATAAAGATTGATGAAACGCTCGAAATAAAGATCTAATTCCAAGGGATCAACATCCGTAATACGCAATAGATACGCAACAATGCTATTAGCGCCACTCCCCCTACCGACATAAAAAAAATGCTTCGAGCGCGCAAAAGAAGTGAAATCCCACGTCATCAAAAAGTACGACAAGTAATCTTTCTGGGCAATAATCTCAATTTCCTTCTCAATACGCGCGATGATTTCGTCTGTTATTATCGGATAACGATACGCCAAACCGTCTGCACAAAGCTGCCGTAACATTTCCCCATCTTCCTCAACACTTCCTGTATAGGTTGTTGGATTTTGAGGCTTTGCCTGCTCACCAAATTCAAAATCAACATGACAGATATCAAATAGCGCTTGCGTTCTTTCAAGGTATTGAGGAAAATACTGATAGGCGATGGATAAATCACTAGCAGATAAAAATCGTTCATTTTCATTGGCTTGATTCTTTTTCGGCAACTTGGATAAAAGCGTATTGTAGTGAATTGCACGCAACAAGCGATGCGTATTAAAATCACGTTTATTACGAAAAATCATAGGATCCAACCCCACTATTTTTTCAGGTCTAAGATGCTTAAAGTTGATGGATATATTATTCAGATCGGTATGCCGTACTTGGAAAAACTCGTTGGCTTTTAAGTCATTAAAATCGATTGTTAAAGGGTAAAAAATAAAGCAATTTACTAAATCTGGAAGCCGAGCATCGAAAGGCAAATTGCCATGCAGGTGCTTCGTTAAAAAATTATTTAATGCTAACAATCCGTCGTTATTTTTAGCGATTACAGTGGCCTTTATGTCCATCCCATTTCTGATTTCAGCACCTACAATAGCTTTTATACCAAGGTGTTGGGCAGCACGAACAAATGCCAATACAGCTCCTGTAGAATTTATATCAGTCAGGCAAACACGCGAATATCCTGCAGCAGAGGCCCATGCCAAAATAGCATCCGGAGAAAGCACCCCATATTTTAAGCTGAAGTAGGAATATGTTTTCATACTATTATTACATTTTATCAGAATAAGACTTCTAGTGTACCACCAAACCAGTCAAGTGAATGGGCAACTTAATCGATCCTAGTGACATTCATTCCAATCGCTCGCATCACAGCACGATCGCCGTAGCGCTTTCGAATATGATCCAAAGACCTATACAAACTAGCGTAGTCGATTGATTCATCAAATAAACTGAGTTGATGATTTCCTGCCACAAGCGAACTATAGCGTAAACCAATCAAGCGAACCAACATCCTTCGTTGAAATAATCGATTGAATAACTCAGCAGCAATGGGAAATAAATCATGGTCGGCTGCTGTGTAAGGAATCTGCTTTTGGAGGGTTTGCGTTTGGAAATCAGCGTAACGAATTTTAAGAGTGACACAAGCCGTTAGTTTATTACTCGTGCGCAATTGAAAAGCCATATTTTCAGCCATGGCCGCTAATACGCTACGAAGTTTGACCACATCAATTGTATCTTGATCAAAAGTGCGCTCCTTGGAAATGGACTTTCGTTCGCTGTATTGTTCAACAGGCGAATGGTCAAAACCTTGTGCCTTTTTCCAAATACTGATGCCATTTTCCCCTAAAGCACTTTGCATCATTTCCACAGGCATCTCTTGAATTGTTTGAATTTTTCGGACGCCTAGATTACATAAAGTTTGATACGTTTTTATGCCTACCATCGGGATTTTCCGAACAGATAAAGGCGCTAAAAAATCACGTTCTGCACCAATATTAATTTGCATTTGATTGTTTGGCTTTGCTTCTCCTGTTGCAATTTTTGAGACCGTTTTATTTTGGGAAAGACCAAAAGAAATGGGTAGACCTGTTTCATTCAAAATACGCTGCCGTAGTTCTGAGGCGTAGGTAAGTGTTCCAAAAAAACGATCCATTCCCGTAAAATCAATGTAAAATTCATCAATTGATGATTTTTCAAAGAGTGGAGATGCCTCGCTAATAATATCTGTAACCATCTTAGAATACTTAGAATAGCTTGCTATATTGCCCTTTATGACCACTGCTTCGGGACAGCGTTCCTTAGCCATTTTCATCGGCATAGCTGAATGAATACCAAAACGCCTCGCTTCGTAACTACATGAAGCGACAACACCACGATCACCGGTCCCGCCAATCAAAATAGGCCTTCCAATCAAGCGACTATCCAACAAGCGTTCACAAGAAACAAAAAAGGTGTCTAAATCCATGTGAACAATTGAGCGCAAAATCGCCATGATAAAAAGAATTAAGATTAATAGTACAAGTAGATGCTATATCTTTAGTTAAACAAAAGTACTATTAATTGATTAATTTCTAATCTTTTTACGATTAATTTTTAATCAAATAAACACTGAGGAAAGAAATATAATTAGATACAATAAAAATGTAAAGACGAGCAATACAAAGCTAAAGGCGTGAAATAATTAGTATTGGAAGAATCGCACAAAAACTAGTATTTGAATAAAATACTGATTGGAACAGAGAGGTTAATGAACTCTTTATTTTTTGTAGTCAAATGAAGGTTTGGAGGATTTGTTGGAAGTGGAAGCTTGGGCTTAATCTACGAAATCATAGGTCTTGTAATGAATAATTCGCAACTGTAATCCAATTTCCTTATTGATTGTATTGTCCATGTTTTGCTGACGGAAAATACCGCGATAATATCCTTCTAATTTGATCGTCCAGGCTTTATTTCGCTTACCAGTACCACTTTGAACGTGGTATAAACCAAGCCCCGTTTTATAGGACAAGAAACTATTTGCTGTACTATTTGCTTGTGGTAAATTATAATATGCTTCGGGCGCAAAAAATACTTCAATAACTTCTGCTCGACAAGACCGCCCTTTTTTTCGCTCAAAAATCGTTAACACAGGAAGTCTTGCCATTAGGGCAATGTTTAAATAATTTTTATG
>JBILCD010000144.1:0-6097 GCA_044353285.1 Crocinitomicaceae bacterium
CTCATTCCTTTGCATGGCTCTCCAGATGGTACAGACGTGTTGTCTCAAGGAATCCAATTTGCTGGAGGGGCGAATACTGATAGGGTTGGAACGGCTGCCGCGTCAATGATTTTTGGTGATTTTGCCGCTGCTTTTATGGCGATTCTCATCATGGTTTCTACTTTTGGCTGTAATAATGGTTTGATTTTATCGGGAGCAAGGGTTTATTATGCAATGGCGAAAGATGGTTTGTTTTTTAAACGTGCTGGGAATCTAAATAAAAACTCCGTTCCAATGTTTGCCCTTATCACTCAAGCAATTTGGGCAAGTATTCTCTGTTTAAGCGGTTCGTATGGCGATTTACTCGATTATGCAACGTTTGCGTCCTTACTGTTTTATATAATTACGATTGCGGGAATTTTTGTCCTACGAAAAAAAGATCCGTCTGCTGATCGACCGTATAAAGTAATTGCCTACCCATTAACACCTATTTTATTCATTCTTTTAGCCGCTATAATTTGTACGATTTTACTCATTACAAAAACGCAGAACACTTGCTTCGGCTTACTTATTGTTGCAATAGGCATTCCAGTTTATTATGGTAAAAAGTACTTTGCTAAACCTGAATGATATGAAGAAAATTGGATTTTTTCTCGCTTACTTGTTCTTAACTGTAGGCGCAGACGCACAAATCTATACGCATCAAGATTCATTAAGAGGAAGTATCACAAAAGAAAGGGCTTGGTGGGATCTGCAACAGTACAGTTTGTTTTTTGATGTTAATCCAACAAACAAAAGTATTTCGGGCTCAAACCTTATTCGATATAAAGTCATCGCAGCGCATCAACTATTGCAATTGGATTTACAAGCGCCAATGACGATTCTTTCGGTTACCCAGGACGGCATTCCACTAGTTATTAAAAATGATGGTAATGCGCATTTCGTTGAGTTGATAAAAAAACAAGTGGTGGGTGCGCAAGAGGAATTAGTCGTTTCGTTTTCTGGCAAACCTCAAGTAGCTAAAAACCCACCCTGGGACGGGGGATTTGCATGGAAAAGAGATAATAATAACAAGCATTTTATAGCCACTTCATGTCAGGAGATTGGAGCAAGTTTGTGGTGGCCTTGCAAAGATCATATGTATGATGAGCCAGATCAAGGAATGTTGATTACCGTAACAGTCCCGAAAGGATTAGTTGCTGTTGCTAACGGTCGCTTAAAGCAGGAAAATCAAGATAATGCTACCTCTTCCACATATGTTTGGGAAGTTAAAAATCCAATCAATAATTATGGTGTGAATATTACTATTGGGGATTACGTCCATTTTTCGGAGGTGTATAAAGGTGAAAATGGATTGTTAGACATGGATTACTGGGTATTAAAAGATAATTTAGAAAAAGCTAAAGTTCAGTTTAAAGATGCCACTCGAATGATGGCAGCTTTCGAACATTGGTTTGGGCCGTACCCTTTTTACGAAGACAGCTATAAATTAGTGGAGGTTCCCTATCTAGGAATGGAGCATCAAAGTGCCATCTCGTATGGAAATAAATACGGAAACGGATATTTAGGTTCTGATTTAAGCGGAACGGGTTGGGGGGGAAAGTTTGATTACATCATTATCCATGAATCTGGTCATGAGTGGTTCGCTAATAATATTACAGCAAAAGATAACGCCGATCTCTATATCCATGAATCTTTTACCACCTATTCGGAGGCGCTATTTGTGGAGTATTTTTATGGCAAGACAGCTGGCTTTGAGTATGTGCGAGGCCTGCGTTCTGGCATCGCAAACAACAGCCCTTTAATTGGCAACTATGATGTAAATGACCCTAACAATGGTGATATTTATTCAAAAGGAAGTAATGTGCTGCATACACTTCGACAGTTAGTCGGGGATGATGATAAATGGCGTGAGATACTTAGGGGCTTGAATAAGCAGTTTTACCATCAAACGGTAAGTTCGCAGGATATTGAATCGTATATTGCAACTTCTTCAGGTTTAACACTAGATGCTTTTTTTGATCAGTATTTACGCGATGCTAGAATGCCTGTTTTTCAGTATAAAATAGAGGGAGGGAATCAGAAAAAACTCTCTTTTCGTTGGTCAGAATGTATCGATGGTTTTGATATGCGCTTGAAGATTAAATATAATAATAAGGTGATCTATGTATATCCCACCACAAAATGGTCTAGTATTGCTTTAGATAATAAATGTGACGAGATTATCATTTCTAAAGAATACTACGTTGGAGTAGAAAAAATCAATTAAGCAGATTAATTATTTTTTTAAAAAAGAAATGTTCCGTTTTAAGCCTTCAAATTTAGTCCTTTTAACAGCACTGTTTTTGAAAAGTAACTGAAAGGTTTCTTTATCTAAATCTTCCCAATCACCTTTTGATAAATCTAAGAGTTGAGCACTAGGCTGAAAACGTTTTTCTTGGTGTATTTTTCCAAATTTATTCCATGGACAAACATCTTGGCAAACATCACAACCAAACATCCAATTATCCATTTTTCCTTTAAATTGATCGGGTAAAATAGCATCTTTCAACTCGATTGTTAGGTGTGAAATACACTTGGAACCATCGACTAGGTAGGGAGCAATTATCGCTTCGGTCGGACAAGCATCAATACATTTTGTGCAGGTGCCGCAATAATCTTTCATTGGACCATCCGCTTCAATTTGTATATCTGTAATTATCTCTGCGATAAAGAAAAAACTCCCCTCTTTGGGATGAATTAAATTTGTGCTTTTTCCCATCCATCCTAAACCAGATTTTTGCGCCCAAACTTTGTCCATTACCGGAGCCGAATCGACAAATATTCTTCCACCAATATCGCCAATTTCACATCTCATAAAATTGAGTAATTCGCCTAGCTTATCTTTTATAACAAAATGATAATCCTCACCATAGGCATATTTTGAAAGTTTTGGAGCCTCAGGGTCTTTTTGACTGCTTTTGGTATGGTAATTTAAGAGGAGTGAGATTACGGTTTGGGCATCGTCTACGAGTAGCTTGGGGTTAAGCCGCATGTCAAAATGATTCGCCATATAAGCCATCGAGCCATGGTAATTATTTTTTAACCACGCTTCTAATCGTGGTGCCTCCTCCTCCAAAAAGTCAGCTTTAGAAAAACCGCAATAAAAAAAACCTAGTTCCTGGGCTTTGTCTTTTATCGCTTGCTTATATCTTGTGGCATTCATGTATTAGAATAATCCGCCTTGGCTCCAACCCAGTTCTTTGCCAAAGAGTTTGAATGCTTTTTCGGTCGCTTTTCTTCCTCGTTGCGTCCGCATCAAAAAGCCTTCTTGAATTAAAAATGGTTCGTACACCTCTTCTAAAGTACCAGCATTTTCGCCAATTGCTGTAGCTATTGTGCCCAAGCCAACTGGACCACCAGCAAATTTATCGATGATGGCACGAAGTATCCGGATGTCCATTTCATCTAATCCATTTTCATCTACATTAAGTGCTTTTAGTGCGATTTCAGTAATGCTGTCATCAATTTTTCCACTGCCTTTAATTTGTGCAAAATCCCTAACGCGCCGCAATAATGCATTGGCAATTCTCGGCGTTCCTCTGCTTCTACTTGCAATTTTGTAAGCAGCATCCTCATCAATTGGTATTGAAAGTAAATTGGCTGATCGTTCAACTATGCTTGTTAATGTTTTCGAATCGTAGTATTCTAAGCGCGAATTTATTCCGAATCGTGCGCGTAATGGTGAGGTTAACAATCCGGATCGAGTAGTGGCACCAATCAAGGTAAAAGGATTCAAATTTAATTGGATGGATCTTGCATTTGGGCCTGTATCTAACAAAATATCGATGACGTAATCTTCCATTGCGGAATACAAGTACTCCTCAACAACAGGACTTAAGCGATGAATTTCATCAATAAAAAGCACGTCTCCATCACTGAGGTTGGTTAATAATCCGGCTAAATCTCCAGGTTTATCTAAAACCGGTCCGCTAGTTACTTTAAATCCCACGCCCATTTCATTGGCGATTATTTGTGCTAGTGTTGTTTTTCCTAATCCAGGAGGGCCGTGTAATAAAACATGGTCTAGGGGTTCTCCACGCAGTTTTGCTGCTTGTACAAAGACGGCTAAGTTTTCAACTACAGCGGGTTGTCCTGCGAAATCAGCAAATGACTTGGGTCTTAAAACCTTATCAAATTCTTGTTCGGGTTGTTCGGCATTTTCACGATAGTCAAAAGAATCTTCCAAAAGGATTGTTTTTCTACAAATTTACAAAAGCCATTGAATTGGCAGTCAAATTCTACTGATTTTCCGATGCTGACCTACAGACAACTTTACTTAGGACTGAATAATTTTCAAAAAATCAGTCATGGATTCAAATTGATAGTCAGCAAGGATCAATTTTGGCTCGATAAGGTGTGTTTTTTCTGGGATACAAACGGCGGTCATCTTTGCAGCTTTGGCAGAAATTATTCCGTTTAGCGAATCTTCAATTACAAGGCATTTTTCTGGCAGAACAGCAAGTTTTTTGGCAACGGAAAGGTAGACAGCAGGATGAGGTTTCCCAAATTGCTCCATTTCTGCAGAATGAACAAAATTAAAAAGGTGTTTGATTTCTAGCTTGTCTAAAACTACTTTTATCAGCCTGCTGCTCGATGAGGTTGCTAATCCGATTGGTATGTTACGCAGTTTAAGATAATTTAAGGTGTCAATAACACCCTCTAGTGCAGCTGGTTGAGCGGCAATAAGACTTTCCATTTTTACAATAATGGCTTCCTCAACTTCAGATTCGTCGCGTACTCCCCAATTTTCTTTGATGTTCCAATAGTGAATTACTTCATCGATTCGTAGCCCAACTGTTTTTTGAAAATCTTCTTTCTTTAAGCGTGAACCAAGTCCTGAAAAAACCTCCTCCATAGCAATTTTCCACAAGGGTTCGGAATCAATTAACACGCCATCCATGTCAAAAATTACAGCTTCGAAATCACTTAATTGAATCAATTTTATACCTATTTTAATATGGTGATCCTCACTAATTCTATTCTTCGTTCGCTTACTTCTTCAATCCGAATATTAAAATTTTGGTAGCTAATTTGTTGCCCAACTGTTGGAATGGATTCTAATACGTGAATAATTAATCCTCCTAAGGTGTCATATTCTTCTGAAGCGATAAAATCCAATTTATATGTTTCGATCAAATAATCTATTTCGATTCTACCAGAAAATAAATATTCAGTATTGCTGAGTTTCTCTTCTGTCAAATCTTCTTTGTCATGTTCATCTTCAATTTCCCCGAAAATTTCCTCGATGACATCTTCAATGGTCACGAGTCCGGCTGTCCCACCGTATTCGTCAGTAACCACTGCGATATTACCAGATTGGGTAGTAAACATTTCTAATAGTTCTTTTCCCGACATGACAGAAGGAACAAATTCGATAGGCTTAAGGATTTGCTTAATTGATGTAGGGGATTTGAATAAATCAAATGAGTGCACACATCCAATTATATTATCAATTGTTTTTCGATAAACCAGTATTTTAGAAAGTCCTTTTTGAATAAAAAGTGTTACTAAATTAGAGAGTTTCTCGTCGATTTCTACCGCCACCATTTCGGTTCGTGGAATCATGCAATCCCTCGCTTTGACCTTAGAAAAATCTAAAGCGTTTGATAAAATCAGCATTTCATTACTAAGCGATTCTTCCGTATTAATTCTTGATGATATCTCATCCACATAATGCGCTAGATCAACTTTAGAGAACACTTTTTCAGTTGATTTCGCCTTACCACCGAATAATTTTAATGCAATTCCGCTAAATAGTAGAATAAATTGGGTGGGCAAATACAGCAGTATAAATACGATGAATAAAGGAAGTGTGCCAATATTAAGAAATCCATTTGGGTTAATTTGCACAATAGCTTTAGGTAAAAACTCAGCAGTAATTAACACTAACAATGTGGAAAGAATCGTTTGCGTAATAAGTAATAAGGCTTCATTGTGCATACCAAATCCCTCCAAAACCGGATTTAATATTTCTGCGGCTTTAATACCATAGATTACTAGGGCGAAATTATTGCCGAGTAAGAGTAAAGCAATCATGGTTGATGAGTTCTTGTAGAAAATCGCCTTTAATTTTCCT
>JBILCD010000145.1:0-6075 GCA_044353285.1 Crocinitomicaceae bacterium
TTAGCTAATTACTCCACCTGCTTATAAACCATAATGTACGTATTGTTTGTTTGCACATTATAATACTGAAGCGTTAGGGACTTATTGCGTAATTCATTAATCGTAAAATCTACTGGATATTCTTCGCCACTAATTAAGTGTGATAAAACAGTTCCTTCTGAATCCAATGTCCATGTTCCATGCTCATAATCCGTTTGGATTTGACCTAAAGATGAAGTGGTTCTTGAAATAGAATAGGTTTCATCCTTGTCTATTGCCATTTTTACATCTGGTTGATTTTCAATAAATTCATTCCCATTTACTTGATAGCTAGTTAATACCCACTCATTACAAAGACGAGCCTTTTTGGTGCGCAGCGAAAAGCTCGGCCCATTAGGATATTTATCACAAGAAACAAATAATACAAGTAAAAAACTTGCTAAAACAACAGTGCGAAAGGATGCTTTCATGGTTTTAATTTTCTCAAATGTAGTGATTAATCTTTTGTCTCCAAAAAAAATCAGCTAAAGAGAAGTATTTTTAGAAAAACGATTTATTTCGTTTTAAAGATAAATAACTTAGTTACTACGGATTTCTTTTCTTGGTCTACAGGAATAATTTGCTGTAACTGCAACTCTCCTTTCTTTAACAAAACAATTGTCAGACGATCTATTTTTTGGTTATTTGTTTCATTCAAAAGTAAGGATTTTGAATCGGTGCTAAAATGCCATGTGCCTTTTTTCTCTGTACGAACGACTTGCCCAAAAAGCAGGTAACGTGTACTTGACACATAACTATTATCCTGATGTAAATCCAAATGTACTTCAAAACCAGTTAAGTCTTTGGTCCTTAAATTTTCAGACTGTGACATTAATTTCCAATCTTTTGCTATTCGTTGATTCTTGGATAAGAGCGCATATTTAGTGGTTTCCTTGTATTTACTGCAAGAACTTAGCGTGAAAAAGACCATTAAAATCGCTAGAAACAAAACTCTCATGACAAAGCTATTTTACTTTTAAAATACGCTAAGCACTTTGTTTGGTTACATGTAAGAAATACTAAAATTTATAGCAAAAAAAAAGCCGCCAAAAAAGGCGGCTCAAGTTGAAATACGAATTTACATAGTCTCCCATGTTTGAATAGTAATATCACCATTATCAGGATCTATTTGCTGAACTTTTAATTCGCTATTAGTAAGTTTTATGATCGTATATTCACCGGTAATGGTTCCACCTGTTTCTTGTAATACCAATTTTGATTTGTCATCGCTGAATTCCCAAGTCCCATAGGTAATTTCCTCATAGGTTTGGCCTAGAACAATAAAAGTCTCCGTGTATTCAAGTGAACCATCCTTACTTAACTTCAAGTGCTTAGAAATTCCTGATAAATTTATCTCAAACGCACCAACACTCTTTGACATCAGGTGCCAATCATTCACCATACGCGACTTTTTTGACAACAAAGTAAATTTTGAACCTTCGTCATATTTACTACAAGAAGATAGGAAAGTAGTGGCTACGATCAACGAAAGCACACTAAAAAATAGAGTTTTTTTCATTTTTAAAAGTTTTATTTCGGCGAAAATAAGTAGAAAATTTAAAATAGTATGATTAAAAGAGATTAACTTTGCATCATCAAATATTTAGTATGAAAACAGCCCTTTATTTTTTGTTTAGCTTATTATTTTTAGCTGCTTGCAACAATTCAACGATTGAAAAAAAAGTAAGTAAAATCGTGCCTGAAACCTCCAATACTGCAAACACAAAATTAGCATTAAGTGTTCAGGGAATGGTTTGCAAAATGGGTTGTGGTGGTTCAATTAGAAAAGAATTATTAGCGACAAATGCTGTTGAAAAAGTAGAGGTTGATTTCGTTGAAGAAAAGGAGTCTCAGTTGATCACTGTGTATTACAATAATTCACTTTCTTCAAAAGAAAAGCTTCTCAAGGTGATTAACGAGATGAATGACAAGCAATTTACCGCTCAAACCATTTCAGAATCCTCATACATCAGCGATAAAAAATGATGCTCCACTATCGGGTGCTCGGAAAAGGAGATCCCTTGGTTATTCTACACGGTCTATTTGGTTCGTCTGACAATTGGCAATCACAAGCAAAAATATTCGCTGAATTCTATACCGTTTATCTTGTCGACCTTAGAAATCATGGTCATTCTTTTTGGTCAGAAGAACATTCTTATGCATTAATGGCTAAGGATTTACGAGTTTTGACTGAAGAATTGAACCTTAAAAATATTATTTTACTAGGACATTCCATGGGGGCAAAAGTCGCCATGACATTTGCACAACAGTATCCAACTATCCTCAAGAAACTTATATTGGTTGATATGGGAATAAAGCAATACCCAATGCACCATCAACATATCTTAGCAGGAATTAAGAGTCTAAATCTCTCCGAATACGCTTCTCGTGGTGAGGCAGAACGAGTTTTAGAAGTACACCTAGAAAATACCGGAGTTCGGCAGTTTTTACTAAAAAACCTTTATTGGAAAACGAAAGGCGAATTGGCCTGGCGCATGAACGTACCTATTCTTGAAAAAAACATGGGCGAAATACTTAGCGCGATTCCGAAACAAGTTGTGCTTACTACAACGATTTTCATCAGAGGCGAACTGTCTAATTATATTTTAGACGAGGATATTCCCGACATAGAAAATGTATTTCCCGATAGCGAATTTGAAACCATTTTAGGCGCCGGACATTGGGTACATGCCGAAGCACAAGAGGAATTTATTCATGTTGTTTTAGGGTTTTGTTTGCGGTAGAGGATATGGTTTGTGGGCGGGGTTATGGGTTGTGGACGGGGTTATGGGTTGCGAATGGGGTCATGGGTTGCGAATGGGGTTATGGGTTGTGGACGGGGTTATGGGTTGTGGACGGGGTTATGGGTTGCATGTAGAGACGTGCAATTGCACGTCTCTACATGCAACGAAACCATCACCAAACGCAACGAATCCATCACCAAACGCAACGAAACCATCACCACATTACATTGTTTCAACGATCATTCATATTAAATGAATCATTTTTCCATTTCAATGGATTGTTATCAATGTATCGACGAATGGCATTTAACGCGTTGTCGTTTCGAATAATAATATCATGATATCGTGATTGCCATTCAAAATCAATTTTATTTTGGTTGGCATATCGTTTTACCGATGATTTGAATGCACGAATCACTGCCCCTAAATTTTGTGATTGCACACCAAATTGATTTGGATTCCAATCCTTTTTATCTGGTCTATTGAAAAATAGTACCCCATGAATGTGATTAGGCATTACAATAAAATGGTCGATTTCGACAAAGGGATAATGCGCGGGAATTTCTTTCCAGAAATTATTGGCAATTTTGCCGATTTCAGTAAAAACGGTTATTCTACCAAAATAATTCATACGATTTTTTGTGCAAATAGTAACGAAATAATATCCGTGCGATCCATAATCATATCCTTGCAGTCGCGCTGATTCAATACGGTATTTGTTTTGAAATTTTGTGATTGTTATTTTTTTTCGTCAACAATTAGAAATTGTTTCTTTGAACGCAAGAGATCCTGTTATATTTAAGGTCTTGACAAGTTTTTACCGCACTGATAAAACAAATCAACGTTTTTTATAAATCGGCACCGTAGAACAAGGTTCGCCGAACATAATTGCTTTCACGACCGGACGAAGATGTTTCACTAGTAGTGAGGTGGCAAATTCAGGGCAAGAAATTTCGGCGCAACCTTTAACGATAATCCGTTGATCAATAAATGGCGCTAAAGCTAATGCTTCAATGTTTTGTTTGATTAAACTTTTTTCAAGTTCTGCTGCAGATCCCACCTCATAATAAATAGCAAAAGAAGAAAGTTCGCTGCCGATTAGCATGAATGCCCATGTAGGAATAATGGCGTCGGTAGAGCAAAAAATAAAAATCGCTTTTTCCTTGTATTGCGACCAATCATGCTCCTTAATCCACAACCTAAAATCTTTTTCTTTCAAAACTAAGCCCAGCCAAAGTTGATTGGAAATATCAATTCCTTCAATTGGCATTTTTGGCCTAAAATCGGCCATGTCCAACTGAATTAAACCACTTTCTTTCACTTTGTTTTTTATGCTCTCCATATTTGTTTACAAAGATACAATAAAGCAAAAGTAAAGACGGAATAATTCACTGAAAAAGGGAACCTCTTAGCTTTGATACAATGTAACCAATCCTCTTTTTTTCAATATCAACCTTGGAAATTACATCAAAAAAAATGAAATAAATTAGTACATTTACCAATATGAGAAAAAACCTAATCATAGCCGCTATTGCTTTAACGAGTACAATTTACAGCCAGAAAAACACTTGGCAACAAAAAGCAGATTATTCGATAACAGCAAGTTTAGACGACCAAAAAGGCTTGGTCAACGGAGAAGAAACGATTGAATACAGCAATCAATCCAATGACAGTCTTTCCGAAATCTATCTACACCTTTATTGGAATGCCTTTAAAAAAGGTAGTCATGCATTTACTGTTTTCGGAAATGACCAATCGGAAATGGATGCAAGCGATTTTGGTTCAATTACCCTTTCGGAAATAAAGATAGATGGGCAAAGCTATACTGCAGAGGTATTTGAATCAATTGGAAAGATTAAATTAAAATCCCCCCTTGCCCCTTTAACAAAAGCGCGAATTTCGATAACATTCATTGCTCAAATCCCTGCATGTTTAAATAGAGCAGGGAAAAATAATACCGCAGGAACTGATTTTACGCTGACACAATGGTACCCTAAAATTTGTCGTTACGATGCGCAAGGATGGCATACAGACCCTTACCTCGGACGAGAATTTGCGGGGACATTCGGCAATTTCAATGTTACGATTAACTGCAATAAGCGCTTTGTAATTGCCGGTACTGGATTACTTTCAAATAAATCTTATACCGCCAATGGGTGGGTCGATAAACAAAAAGAAAGCACAAATGGCGATATTGCACAATGGAAATTTACAGCCGAAAACGTCCATGATTTTGCTTGGGCAGCAGATGCAGAGTGGATCCATAAATCGATACGAATTGATTTAATTGATTTTCATTTTTTTTACCACAAACAATATGAAGAACAATGGACAACCTTAACGGATAAATGGAAAGAAGCCTATGCCATTTGCAAAGAAGAATTCGGTACCTACCCCTATCCTCAATTTTCATTCATTCAAGCTGGTGAAGGCTACATGGAATATCCTATGTGTACAATGCTTGAAGCAAGTCGAATGGATTTTTTCAATACCGCTTGCCATGAATTTATGCACAATTACTTTTATGGCATATATGGTAGCGATGAAAACCTACACCACTGGATGGATGAAGGTGTAACGTGTTATGCGGAATCGCGGATAGCTTCTGGCGGTGAGAAAAAAAGCCATACAGAGGAAGCTATTAGTTCATACGAGTGGATGCGTGCAATGTATCCTGAAGAACCAATTGCTACGGCCGCAAATCATTTTGATTATGATTATGCCTATTATAACGCTGCCTATTTTAAAGGCCAATTATTTCCAGAATTAATCCGCTATATTATTGGTGATAATAAAATGAAGCAAGGATTTCATCGATATTACACCAACTGGAAGTTCAAACACCCTGAACCAAACGATTTTGTAAAAACATTTGAAGATGTGAGTCAAATGGAACTAACATGGTTTCAAAACTATTGGTTAAACACGACTAAAACCATCGATTTTGGTATTGATAGCCTTAGAAAATCTAAAAATGGATTACTTTTTAACATTACAAATGCTGGAGTCCCAATGCCCATAGAGTTTATGGTAGAATTGAAAGACGGGTCGAAAAAATACTACTACATCCCAATAGATTTAACGAACAACGTAAAAACTGATTTTTATCGACCAACAGAAACCTTAGCGAAATGGTCCTGCGCAGAAAAAACCTATTCTATCTTATTGCCAGGTGTTTCTTTAGGAAATGTTGCCAAAATAAGTTTAGATCCAGATGGATTTTTACCAGATATTGCAAAAGAAAACAACGTTTGGCCAAAAGAAGAGGAATGAAAATTGATGTTTAGTACGAGCTCGTTGTACCCCCAATATT